>NZ_JASJSQ010000129.1:0-11624 GCF_030236855.1 Stenotrophomonas maltophilia group sp. Smal13 | reverse complement strand
GGCGTCCAACTCCCGGGGGTCACTTCATGGACGGGTTTACGGCGTCTCCCGCAACTGGACCCACCCCGCCATCCCACGGGAAACCCGCTGTTGCTGTTGACGTTGCTTGAGGCGGGTGCAGGGCGCAGCCCTGCCGATACCCCTCCCCCCGGCCGGGCTGGCAGAATAGGCGTCTCTGCCGTTATCCGAAGCCGACGATGCGCCTCTCCCAGTTCCACCTGCACACCACCAAGGAAACCCCCAGCGACGCCGAGCTCACCAGCCACCGGCTGATGCTGCGCGCGGGCATGATCCGCAAGCTGGCATCAGGCCTGTACACCTGGTCGCCGCTGGGCCTGCGCGTGCTGCGCAAGGTCGAGCGCATCGTGCGCGAGGAAATGGACCGCGCGGGTGCCGTGGAATTCCAGATCCCGACCATCCAGCCGAAGGAACTGTGGGAGCAGACCGGGCGCTGGCAGAAGTTCGGCCCGCAGCTGCTGAAGATCAAGGACCGCAAGGACCAGGTGTTCTGCTACAGCCCGACCGCCGAAGAAGCCGCCTGCGACTTCGCGCGCAGCGAGCTGTCCAGCTACAAGCAGCTGCCGGTGAACTTCTACCAGGTGCAGACCAAGTTCCGCGACGAGATCCGTCCGCGCTTCGGCGTGATGCGTTCGCGCGAGTTCCTGATGAAGGACGCCTATTCGTTCCACCTGCACGATGAGTGCCTGGTGCGCGAGTACGAGAACATGAAGTCGGCCTACAGCCGTATCTTCACCCGCCTCGGCCTGGATTTCCGCATGGTGCAGGCCGACTCCGGCGCGATCGGCGGTGATGCCTCGCAGGAATTCCACGTCATCGCCGATTCCGGCGAAGACGCGCTGGTGTTCTCCACCGGTTCGGACTACGCGGCCAACATGGAAGCGGCGATCGCTGCCGATCCGGCACCGCGTGCGGCCGCCAGCGAAGCCATGCGCAAGGTCGATACCCCCACCCAGAAGACCTGCGAGGATGTCGCGGCGCTGCTCGGCATCGACCTGCAGCGCACGGTGAAATCGGTGGCGCTGATCGCCGGCGAAGGCAAGGCACAGCAGTTCGTGCTGCTGCTGGTACGCGGAGACCATGAGGTCAACGAGATCAAGCTGGCGAAGGTTGCCGGCCTGGACGAACAGCGCTTCGCCAGTGAGGCGGAAATCGCCGAGCACCTGGGCAGCGTGCCGGGCTTCCTCGGCCCGGTCGCCCCGGCCAAGGCCATCCGCGTGGTGGCCGATCGCGAAGTGGCGGCGATGTCCGACTTCGTCGTCGGCGCCAACGAAGCCGGCTTCCACCTGGCTGGCGTCAACTGGGGCCGCGACCTGCCGGAACCGGAAGTGGCCGACATCCGCAACGTGCGTGCCGGTGACCGCGCGCTGGACGGTGGTGAACTGAAGATCGCCCGTGGCATCGAAGTCGGCCACGTGTTCCAGCTCGGCCGCAAGTATGCCGAAGCGCTGGATGCCACCGTTCTGGACGAGAACGGCAAGGCCGCGGTGATGGCGATGGGCTGCTATGGCATCGGTATCTCGCGCGTGGTGGCTGCCGCGATCGAACAGAACCATGACGATGCCGGCATCATCTGGCCGGACGCGATGGCGCCGTGGCAGGTGGTGGTATGCGTGATTAACCCGAAGGGCGACGCTGCCGTGGCCGACGCCGCGGCCAACCTGCTGCAGGAGCTGTGCGATGCGGGCCTGGACGCGGCACTCGACGACCGTGGCCTGCGCCCGGGCGCGATGTTCGCCGACATGGAACTGATCGGCATCCCGCACCGCGTGGTGGTGAGCGAACGTGGCCTGGCCGCCGGCACCTACGAGTACCGTTCGCGCCGCGCCAGCGAAGCGGAAAGCCTGGACAAGGCCACCCTGCTGCAGCGCCTGCAGGGTTGATCAGGAAAAGACCGGGGCATGCCCCGGTCTTTTTTTTGCCTGACGCCCATTTGAGCAATATTGCAGCGGACATAATCCGGTCAAAATCGACGCAATGCAGCCGGGATGCTGCCAGGCCATGACCGCTCTGCATTTGTGCTGGGATTAATTCATCTTTATTCTGTCCCGCGACGCCAGGGACTGGCTCGTCCCGTCCACTTATTAGTTTCCGGAGTAACCGTAAATGAGCATTGACCTGACCGGCCTGTCGGCACGCGAGCTGGGCGCCCTGATCCGCACCGCCAAGAAACAGCAGACCATCGTCGCCAAGCGCCGGCCGATCACCAAGGTCCGGGCACAGCTGACCAAGCTGGCCAAGACCGAGGGTTACACCATCGAGGAACTGTTCGGCGACGCCCCGGCCCCGCGCGCGCGCAAGGTGGCCAAGGTTGCCAAGGCACCGTCGAAGACCGCTGGCCGCAAGCTGGGCAAGGTTGCGCCGAAGTACCGCAACCCGGCCAATCCGAAGGAAACCTGGACCGGCCGTGGCAAGCAGCCGCGCTGGATGGCCGAGCTGACCGCCAAGGGCAACAAGAAGCCGGAAGATTTCCTGATCAAGAAGGCCTGAGGCCGGATCGGGATGCAATGAAAAACGCCGGCGAAAGCCGGCGTTTTTTCATTCCCCGGAAAGGAAAGGTGTGTGGACCAACGGTCCACACCCACAGGAAGCAGCCCAGAGGGCGATTACAGGGTTTTGCGAGCCGGCATCAGCAGGTTGCCGAACAGCAGGCCAGCGACCAGCGCCATCACCACGTTGAGCACGGTGAGGAACACGCTCTGGCCGGCGCCCACGTCCTGCTGCTGGACCAGGGTCAGCACGCCGCGCAGGCTGGTGCTGCCGGGCACCATCATGATGATGCCGGGCAGGCGGATGATTGCGCCCGGGCGGCCGACGAGGCGGCCGAACAGATTGCCACCGGCGGTCAGCAACATCGCCGACAGGAAGATCCCAGCCGGCGCTCCCCAGGCGTGGCCACCGAACTTGGAGATCGCATAACCAGCGACCGAGGCGGCGATCACCCACGGATAATCGCGGCGGTTGGCCTTGAACAGCATCGCGAAGGCAAACGCCGCGGTCAGCAGTGAGCCCCACTCCACCCACGGCCCCTGCGGCCGCGTGGCGCGGATCACCGGATCGAGGCCGAGCACGTCGGCCAGGGTCACCGCGATCATCGCGCCGACGCTGAGCTTCATGATGGTGGTCAACGCACCGGCGAAGCGCGCGGTACCCGACACCCAGTGCTGGCTGGCCAGCTCGTTGACCGCATTGGTCAGCGACATGCCCGGCAGCAGCACCACCAGCGAGGCGATAATCACCGTGTTGAGGTTGAGCGCGCCGACGAAGGATGCCACCAGCGTGGCCACCAGGCCGGCCAGCAGCGCGGCCAGCGCCTCGGCTGCCTCGCGGGTGGCCGGTCGACGGTCGGTGACCATGCCGAGCAGGCCGATCATCAAGCCGATGACACCGGCGGTGGCGATGTCCAGCCACGGCAGCTTCCACATGCCGGCCACGCCGGCCGCACCGAGAGTGAACGAAAGGATGGTGCGCAGCTTGCCGCGCCGGCCCGGATCCTTGTCCAGCTGGCGCAGCGCCGTGTGGCCCTGGGCGATGCTCATCCGCCCGTTGGCCACTTCCTCGGCGATATGGTCGGCCACGCTGAGTTTGTGCAGGTCGTTCTCACCGGGCGCCAGGCGGATCACGCGGGTGATGTCACTGGAGCCGATTGCCTGCGCCGGGTCGCTGAAGCTGAGGATGATACCGGTGGGATTCGACCACGGTTCACAATCCAGATCGAGCTGGCGGGCCAGTGCCACCACCGCTGTTTCCAGGCGCTGGGCCGTGGTGCCGTAGCTGTGCAGGCGTCCGGCGATCTCGGAAACAAAGGCCACGCGCTGCGCGTAGGTGGCCTGGGGCGTGGGGATCGTGTGAGCGTCTGCGGACATGCGCCGTAGTATTACCTAGGCTGGGCCTTACCGGAGAAATTCATCCGAGTTCGACGCGATGCCCAATACAGAACGGTTATGCTGCGACCCGAATGGCCCAAGTCACCCCGAACCACGCCCCCCAGCTCGAACAGGATGCCCATGACCCGGGCGTGATCCGCCTGTCCGGCACCTGGACCTTGAAGACCGCGCTGGCCGCGGCCGAAGTCCTGCGCGGCGTTCCCGACACGCTGACCGGCATCGATGCCACCGCCATCGAGAAGATGGATTCGGCCGGCGTGCTGCAGGTGCTGCGCGTAGCCCACCGTGCCGACCTCGGCGAAGACGCACTGAAGTTCCGCCCGGACCATCAGGCGCTGGTGTGCACCATCGAGGAAGTGGCCGACGACCGGCCCAAGCCCAAGCGCGACTTCGGCGTGCTGGCTGCACTGGAACGGCTGGGTGTCAGCGTCCATGCCACCGGCCACAACATCAAGGCGCTGTGCAGCTTCCTCGGCGAGAACCTGGTCAAGGCCGCGCGCCTGGTCAAGGAACCCCGCCGCTTCCGGATGACGGCCACCGTGCACCAGATGGAACAGGTCGGGCTGGACGCGGTACCGCTGGTGGCGCTGCTGTCCTATCTGGTCGGCGCGGTGATCGCCTTCCTCGGTTCGACCATCCTGCGCGATTTCGGCGCCGAGATTTACGTGGTCGAACTGGTCAACATCGCCTTCCTGCGCGAGTTTGCCGTGCTGCTGACCGCGATCGTGCTGGCCGGCCGCACTGCCAGTGCGTTCACCGCGCAGATCGGCGCGATGAAGGCGCGCGAGGAAATCGATGCGATGCGCACCCTGGGCCTGGATCCGATCGACCTGCTGGTACTGCCACGACTGCTGGCGTTGCTGGTCACCCTGCCCCTTCTGACCTTCATCGCAATGGTCGCCGGCCTGGCCGGCGGCATCACCGTGGGTGCGTTCGACCTGGATATTCCTCCGCAGATGTACATCGCGCGCATGCACGACACGATGGAAGTTCGGCACATGCTGGTCGGCCTGTCGAAGGCGCCGGTGTTCGCGCTGGTGATCGGCCTGATCGGCTGCCTGGAAGGACTGAAGGTCGAAGGCACGGCGCAGTCGGTCGGCGAACGCACCACCTCCAGCGTGGTGCAGACGATCTCGCTGGTGATCATCATCGACGCCTTCGCGGCGTTGTGGTTCATGCACATGGACTGGTGACATGAGCACGCATCCGACGCCCGAAGAAATTCCCATGCAGGACGACAACGGCCACGAGCTGGCCATCCGCGTGCGCGGGCTGGTCAACCGCTTCGGCAGCCAGACCGTGCATGAGGACCTGGACCTGGATGTACGCCGCGGCGAGATCCTGGGCGTGGTGGGTGGTTCGGGTACCGGCAAATCGGTGCTGATGCGTTCGATCCTCGGCCTGCGCGTGCCCGATGCCGGGCAGATCGAAGTGCTCGGCCGCGACGCGCGTGCCGACGATGCCGAGAGCCGCCTGCACATCGAGCGCAACACCGGCGTGCTGTTCCAGGACGGCGCCCTGTTCTCCTCGCTGACCGTGGGCGAGAACGTTCAGGTGCCACTGAAGGAGCACCATCGCGAGCTGCCCGAGCGCTGGCATTACGAGCTGGCGCTGCTGAAGGTGAAGCTGGCCGGCCTGCCCGCCGATGCGATCAACAAGCTGCCCTCGCAGCTGTCCGGTGGCATGCGCAAGCGCGCCGGCCTGGCCCGGGCGCTGGCACTGGATCCGCCGCTGCTGTTCCTGGACGAACCGACCGCCGGTCTCGACCCGATCGGTGCGGCGGCATTCGACCGCCTGATCAAGACCCTGCAGGAAGCACTGGGACTGACCGTGTTCCTGATCACCCATGATCTGGACACGTTGTACGCCATTTGTGACCGGGTGGCAGTGATCGCCGACCGCAAGGTAGTGGCCAATGCGCCGCTGCCGGAGATCGAGAAACTGGATCATCCGTGGATCCAGGAATACTTCCACGGACCCCGCGCGCGTGCCGCGCGTGGCGAACAGATCGAGAGTGCCTGAGCCATGGAAACCAAAGCCAACTACGTGCTGATCGGCGCGTTCACCCTGATCACCGGCCTGGCCCTGCTGGCCTTCGGCCTGTGGGCCGCCAAGTACTCTTCCGACCGCACCTGGCAGGAATACCGCGTGGTGTTCCGCGAAGCGGTGACCGGCCTGTCTGTGGGTAGCCCGGTGCAGTACAACGGCATCGCGGTGGGCTCGATCACCGAACTGAACCTGGTACCGGACGACCCGCGCCAGGTGGTTGCGCGCATCCGCCTGAACTCCAACACGCCGGTCAAGACCGATACCCGCGCCAAGCTGGCGATCACCAGCCTGACCGGCCCGTCGATCATCCAGCTCAGCGGTGGCACGCCGCAGTCGCCGGCGCTGACCACGGTCAACAAGGACCCGGCGCCGATCATCCCGACCACGCCGTCGGCGCTGCAGAACATCACCGACGTCGCCAACCGCATCGTCGAGCGCATGGACCAGATTCTCAGCGACCGCAACGTGGCTTCGATCAACGCGACACTGGCCAACCTGGAAACCATCAGCGGTGGTCTGGCCGACCGTGACCAGGGCACGCAGGCGCTGCTGCTCAGCGCGCGCGACGCCGCCCGCAGCCTGGACACAACGCTGAAGACCACCAACGGCACCATCGAGCGCCTGGACAAGAACCTGGTGCAGCAGCTGCCGGGCATCATCGACAAGCTCGACGGCACTCTGGCCAAGCTTGATTCGGCCGCCGGCAACGCCGATTCGATCCTTGGCGAGAACCGCGCTGCCATCAACAGCTTCGCCAACGATGGCCTCGGCCAGCTCGGCCCGACGCTGACCGAACTGCGCGGCCTGATCCGCGACCTGCGCCGGGTCAGCGACCGCCTCGAGAACAACCCCGCGCGCTACCTGCTGGGCCGCGACGCACCGAAGGAGTTCGAACCCAAATGAGCCCGACCACCCTTCCGCGCCTGCTGCTGGCCGCTTCGATGGTCACCCTGCTGGGCGGCTGCTCCATCCTTGGCAGCAGCGAGAAAACCGCAGTGACGCTGTACTCGCCGTCCGTGCAGGTGAAGGCGGACCCGGCGTGGCCACAGGCCAGCTGGCAGCTCGTACTGGCCAAACCCAGCGCCGCGCGCATGGTCGACAGTCCGCGCATCAACGTGCGGCCGACGCCGTCGCAGCTGGAGATCTACAAGGGCGCCAGCTGGGCCCAGCCGGCCACCGACATGATCGAGGACACGCTGCTGCGCGGCTTCGAGGATTCCGGCCGCATCCGCGGCGTGGCTCGCAGCACCGCCGGCATTCGCGCCGACTACAAGCTGTCCACCGACGTGCGCCGCTTCGAATCGGACTACCAGGGACGGGCCACGCCGACGGTGGTGATCGAGGTCAACGCCAAGCTGATCCACGTCGCCGACCAGCGCGTGGTCGCCGACCGCACCTTCCGCCAGGCGCAGCCGGTCGGCAGCACCGATGTTCCTGCCGTCACCGCCGCCTTCGAACGTGGCCTGCAGCAGCTGGCACAGGAGATGGTGGGCTGGACGCTGACCAGCGGGCAGGCCGACCAGCCGACCGTCGCGCGCTGATCGATCAGCGCGGCGTGATCCAGCGGAACGTCAGGTTGATCCGCTCGCCCAGCACCCGCGCCATCTTCGGCAGCGCGTGCTGATAGAACTGTTGGGTCTGACCGGCCATCACCAGCAGATCGCCATGGCCGAGCAGATACTCGGCCTTCCGCGCCGGGTCATCGCGCCGGCGCAGCAGGAATCGGCGCGCCGTGCCCAGGCTCAACGAAGCAATCACCGGGGCCGACCCCAGCTCCGGCTCGTCATCGCTGTGCCAGCCCATGTAATCACCGCCGCCGCGATAGCGGTTCAGCAGCACGCTGTTGAAGCGGCCGAGGCCCTCCACCTGCAGGCGATCACGCATGGCCTGCAACGCGGGTGGCCAGGGGTGCGGCACGAATTCAGCCCCCGAATATCGGTAGCGCGCCTGCGGATCGCCGATCCAGCAGCTCAGCCGCGGCGAATCCACCCAGTTGCCGAACATGCGGATGCGGTGAACTTCCCAGGGGACTTTGGCCTGCAGCACGGACAGGAGCCGGTCGGCATCGGTCGCGGCCAGCCAGCCCGGCAGGTGCTGGACATCGGCATCGGGCAGGTCGTGAGGGAAAAGCATGGCGCTACCTGAGAATGGGGCGTCCCTGAGCCGGGCCGCCCCGGACCTTCAACCGCGAACGAACGCCACGCCCGTCTTTTCCTTCAACTCGTCATCGCTGACGCCCGGCGCCGCTTCCACCAGCAACAGGCCCTTGTCAGTCACGTCGAACACCGCCAGGTCAGTGATGATGCGGTCGACCACGCCCACGCCGGTCAGCGGCAGCGTGCATTCGGCCAGGATCTTGTGCTCGCCGTTCTTGGCGGTGTGCTCCATCAGCACCACCACGCGCTGCACGCCGGCCACCAGGTCCATCGCGCCGCCCATGCCCTTGACCATCTTGCCGGGCACCATCCAGTTGGCCAGGTCGCCCTTATGGGTGACCTGCATGGCGCCGAGGATGGCCAGGTTGACGTGGCCGCCGCGGATCATCGCGAAGCTGTCGTGGCTGCCGAAGTAGCTGGCACCGGCACGTGCGGTAACGGTCTGCTTGCCGGCGTTGATCAGGTCGGCATCGACTTCGGCATCGGTCGGGAACGGACCGATACCGAGCAGGCCGTTTTCCGACTGCAGCCACACATCCACGCCTTCGGGGATGTGGTTGGCAACCAGGGTCGGCAGGCCGATGCCCAGGTTCACGTAGGCGCCATCAGTCAGTTCGCGGGCGGCGCGTGCCGCCATCTCATCGCGGGTCCACGCCATGTCAGTTGCCCTCCGCGCGGATGGTGCGCTGTTCGATACGCTTTTCTGGATGCGGGTTGTGCACGATGCGGTGCACGTAGATGCCCGGCAGGTGCACCTGGTCCGGATCGATGGCGCCGACCGGCACCACCTCTTCCACTTCCACGATGCAGACCTTGCCGGCCATCGCGCAGGCCGGGTTGAAGTTGCGCGCGGTCTTGCGGAACACCAGGTTGCCCGCTTCGTCGGCCTTCCACGCCTTGACCAGCGCGACATCAGCACGCAGCGCGGTCTCCATCACGTAGTGCTTGCCGTCGAACTCGCGGGTTTCCTTGCCCTCGGCCACCACCGTGCCGTAGCCAGTGGCAGTGAAGAACGCCGGGATGCCCGCGCCACCGGCACGCAGGCGCTCGGCCAGGGTGCCCTGCGGATTGAATTCCAGCTCCAGCTCGCCGGCCAGGAACTGGCGCTCGAATTCCTTGTTCTCGCCCACGTAGGACGAGATCATCTTCTTGATCTGGCGGGTTTCCAGCAGCTGGCCCAGGCCGAAACCATCGACGCCGGCATTGTTGGAGATCACGGTCAGGCCCTTGGCGCCACTGTCACGCAGCGCGGCGATCAGCGCCTCGGGAATGCCACACAGGCCGAAGCCGCCCACGGCCAGCGTCTGGCCATCGGCGACCACCCCTTGCAGGGCCTCCGCCGCACTGGCGAAGCGCTTGCCGCGCTTGCCGGTGGAAGTCGATTGCTGCATTGCTGTACTACCCTGCACGTTGAGGATGACCGCATTCTAGCTGGAGGGCGGCGAAGGGCCTGGATGCGCCGCAGCATTGACGGAGCACCAGGCGGGCATTGGGTAGAATGGGCGATTCCACGCAGAAGGGTGCTTCAGCGCCTACGCCCCTCGATCTACGATGACGCCGACCTTCACAGACGAAGACCTGTTCCGCTGGATCGACGAATGGACACTGCAGAAAAGCGAGCAGTGCCTGGGTGGCGTGCGCAACCGGCAACTTCGCGATGGCCTGCTGACGGCCGAGGTACAGGGTTCGGCCAGGCATCCCTACTACGTGGAGATCGATCTGACGGCCAGTACGCGCACCGCGCGCAGCCGCCTGCAGAGTGCCTGTTCCTGCCCCGTCGGCCGCACCTGCAAGCATGTGGCGGCGGTGCTGGTCTCGTACATGCTGGATTCGCTTGCCATGGACGACGGGAGCCCCCTGACCGAACAGGACCTGACGCAACCGCCGCGTCCTGAACTGCTGGCAGAGCTTTCGCGTTGGCAGAGCGCGCGGATCCGGCCGGCCCAGCCACGCCGGAACGGTGTCATCTTCGAACTGTCCACCTACAACCACCACCCCGCCGTGCTGGTCCGGCGCGTCAAGTACGGGGCCGATGGTGCGATCAGCACGGGCAAGTGGATGGATATCACCGCGGACCTGCTGCTGGATCCTCCGGCCTATCTCACGCCGACTGATCTGGCGGTGATGATCCAGCTACGCACCCAGCGGCAGCCCGCGACGAAGGACGAATGGATCGACTTCGCGGCCACCCTGCAGTTGATCGTCTCCAGCGGCCATGGCTGGGTCTCCTGCGGTACGCACGGCGACGTGCCGGCCCGGTCAGGAGCTCCACGCCGCGGCGAACTGGGCTGGACCGTTGGCATGACGCAGGGCGCGACGCTGCTGGAACCCACGTTGAGCGTGGAGGGCGGCGCCAGAGGCGTGGTCCTGGGCCGGAGTGCGTGCTATCTGGACCCGGTCACCGGCGAGGTCGGTCCGCTGCTGCTGGATGTCAGGGCCGAGGACGCCGACGCCTTCCTGAGCCTGCCCAATCTGTTACCCAACGAAGAAGCGGTGGTCGCACAGATGCTGCAACAGATCGACCCTGCCCTGCCGCGCCCCGGTGCAAGCGACACACTGCCCACCCTGCAGATCAGCGCGATGATCCCCGTGCTGCGCCTGCATACGATTGAGTTCCGGCCGGCGTGGCTCGGCCGCCGCGACCCGTCGCAATGGGCCGATATCGCGACCGTGGCCTTCGAGTACGACGAGCACGTGCGGTTCCTGGATGATCCGAGCCTGTTCGCACTCGATCCGGAGGGCCAGCTCGCCCTGCTGCCCCGTGACCTGGCTGAGGAATCACGGCGCGAGGCCCAGCTGCGCACGGTGGGACTGTATCGCGACACGGACCCGCGGGCGCCATTGGACGGCGCTGGCCCGCAGTTCCAGCTGCGCACCCATGACTGGACACGGTTCCTGCTGGATGACGTGCCGCGCCTGGAAGCCTTGGGCTGGAAGGTGGAGACGGACGACGACTTCCGCCATCGCATCACCCGGGTGGATGAGATCGACCTGGACATCCAGGCGGACCCGACGGATGCGGGCTGGTTCAACCTGGGTCTGGACATCCAGGTGGAAGGCCGCAACGTATCGATGGTTCCCCTGCTGCAGCAGGTGCTGCAGTCCGATCCCCGCTGGATGCGTGGCCAGCTGGACGCCATCGGCGACGACGAGAACGTCCTGTTGATGGCAGGCGACAACACCCGCCTGGCACTGCGGGCCACACGACTGAAGCCGATCATGGCCCTGTTGGCGGACCTGTTCGCCCAGCGTGGCGCGCCGCTGCGCTTGTCAGCGCTTGACCGTGGCCGCCTGCAGGCACTGCAGGACACGGCGCGCCTGCAGTTCCGGGGCCGCAAGGATACCCAGGCGCTGGTGCAGCGGCTGATGCAGGCACCCGCACTTGGCGAAGTGCCGCCACCGGCGGGGCTGGTGGCAACGCTGCGTCCCTACCAGCTGGAGGGCCTGTCGTGGCTGCAGTACCTGCGCCAGCAGGGGCTGGGCGGGGTGCTGGCCGATGACATGGGGCTGGGCA
>NZ_JASJSQ010000128.1:0-11709 GCF_030236855.1 Stenotrophomonas maltophilia group sp. Smal13 | reverse complement strand
GGCAGCGCGGAAAGCGGCGGTGTAGCCGCCCGGGCCGGAGCCCAGCACGACCATTTCGCATTCGATGTCGGCTGGCTTGCCGCTGGACAGCGCCGGCTTCGGCGCAGCCGGTTCAGCCGGGGCGCGGTGCGACGGGGTCACCGGCGGCTTGCTGGCCGGAGCGGCCGCTGCCGGGGCCGGCGCGGCGGCCTTGGCCGGGACTTCAGCGGCACCTTCGGCGTCCAGCACCACGACCACGGCGCCTTCGGACAGGGTGTCGCCCAGCCTGACCTTGATTTCCTTGACCACGCCGGCAGCCGAGGACGGCACTTCCAGGGTGGCCTTGTCCGATTCCAGGGTCACCAGACCCTGATCCTTCTTCACCGTGTCGCCGACGGCGACCAACACTTCGATCACCGGCACATCGCTGTAATCGCCGATGTCGGGAACCTTGACTTCAATCGTGGCCATGGTGGGTTTTCCTCGTGCCCGCCCGGCGGTGCCGGCGGGCTGTCACTGCATCTATTCACGCGGCCGCGCCAGGGGCTGCGGCCGCACGGCGGGGGCGAAGCGGTGCCTTACAGCAGCACGCGGCGCATGTCGGCCAGTACCTGCGACAGGTACGTGGTGAAGCGTGCGGCCAAGGCGCCATCGATGACGCGGTGGTCGTAGCTCAGCGACAGCGGCAGCATCAGCTTCGGTGCGAATTCCTTGCCGTTCCAGACCGGCTGGATGGACGACTTGGAGACGCCGAGGATGGCCACTTCCGGTGCATTGACGATCGGGGTGAACGCGGTGCCGCCGATGCCGCCCAGCGAGCTGATCGAGAAGCAGCCGCCACTCATGTCGGCCGGGCCGAGCTTGCCGTCGCGCGCCTTCTTGGCCAGTTCGCCGGTTTCCTGCGCGATCTGCACCACGCCCTTCTTGTCCACGTCGCGGATGACCGGCACGACCAGGCCGTTCGGCGTGTCGGCGGCAAAGCCGATGTGGAAGTACTTCTTCAGGGTCAGGTTTTCACCGCTGGCATCGAGCGAGGCGTTGAATTCCGGGAACTTCTTCAGCGCCGCGGCGCTGGCCTTGATCAGGAAGGCGAGCATGGTCAGCTTGATGCCGGCCTTCTCGTTTTCCTTGTTCAGTGCCACGCGCAGGCCTTCCAGATCGGTGATGTCGGCCTGTTCGAACTGGGTGACGTGCGGGATCATGGCCCAGTTGCGGGCCAGGTTCGCACCGGAGATCTTCTTGATGCGCGAGAGCGGCTGGACTTCGGTCTCGCCGAACTTGCTGAAGTCGACCTTCGGCCACGGCAGCAGGTTCAGGCCACCACCGGCAGCGACAGCAGCACCGCCGGCAGCCGGCACGCCGCCGCTGAGTGCGGCCTTGACGAACTTCTGCACGTCACACTTGGTGATGCGGCCCCCCTTCTCGGTGCCGTTGATCTGCAGCAGGTCCACGCCCAGTTCGCGGGCGAACACACGCACCGCCGGGGTGGCATACGGCACCTTGGCCGGCAGCACGCCATCGGCGTTGAACTGCACCGGCGGGCTGGACGGGGTACCGGCCGAGGCGACCTCGCGGGCCGCCAGCTTGTCCGGCTGCGCCGGCACAGCGACCGGCTCGACCTTGGTGGCGGTCTCGGCGGCAGCCGGAGCGGCAGCAGCGGCTGCCTTGGTCGGCGCCGGCGCGGCAGCGCCCTCGGCCTCGATGATGGCGACCACGTTGCCCTGCGACAGATTGTCGCCGACCTTGACCTTGATCTCCTTGACCACACCGGCCACTGAAGACGGCACTTCCATGGTGGCCTTGTCGCTTTCCAGCGTGACCAGGCCCTGGTCCTTCTTGACCGTGTCGCCGACGGCGACCAGCACTTCGATGACCGGAATGCCGGAATAGTCGCCGATATCCGGCACCAGCGCTTCAACCGTACCACCGCTGGCAGCCGGAGCGGCCGGCGCAGCTGCGGCCGGGGCCGGCGCGCTCTGGGTGGCGGCAGCCGGGGCAGCGGCCTTGGCCGGTGCCGGGGCGGCAGCGGCCGGCTTGGCAGCCTCGCCTTCAGCCACTTCGATCAGCGCCACGACCTTGCCCTCGGACAGGGTGTCACCGACCTTGACCTTGATCTCCTTGACCACGCCGGCGACGGCCGACGGCACTTCCATGGTCGCCTTGTCGCTTTCCAGCGTCACCAGGCCCTGGTCCTTCTTGACCGTGTCGCCGACGGCGACAAGCACCTCGATTACCGGGATATCGCTGTAGTCACCGATATCGGGGACAAGTGCTTCCTTGATTTCGGCCATGGGGATAACTCCGGCAATCTGGTGTAGGGAAACGTCTATTGTGCGGCCAGCGGGGGCCAGCGCCAACCGTTACAGGTGTTTTCAGTACTCACGCAGCCGGGACACGCTGTTGCTCATGGGTTGCGGCCGCGACCAGTCGGTAGCGTATTGTCCGGACGATGTCCGCTTCATGTCGCCAGTGCGTCGGCTACCGGCTGCCAGGCCTGGCGCAGCCGCGGCAGCGACCAGGCCGCGTTGGCCGGGCTGGTGGACGGCAGCGCCAGCAGCCTTGGCGGCGCCTCCAGGCCGGGCAGCACCCAACGCTGGAATGCCTTCAGCGATGCCGCACCGTTGCAGCCGATCAGCTCCAGCTCAGGAAGCGAAGCGATCAATGCCGGCAGCGCATTGGGTACTTCCGTGCCACGCACGATGTCGGCATCCAGGCTGCCACGCCGCTCGCACTGACCGATCACATCCCACAGACCCACACCGGCTGCCTGCAGTGCGCGCAGCCGTTGCGGGTAGGCCAGGGCCACATCGAAGCCACAGATATCGGCCAGCACAGGCCAGAAGCGATTGCGCGGATGCGCGTAGTAGCGCTGCTCCTGCAATGACGCAACGCCGGGCATCGAACCCAGCAGCAGCACCCTGCAATCCGCCTTCACCTGCGCTTGCAGGCCGATGCACACCGTTGCTTCGCTCACATCTTCTCCAACTGCATGAATGTCGCCGAAGGCCGAAAAGCCCATGAAAACAAGCTTTTCGCTCCAGTCGCTGAACAAGGGAAACTATTTTTTAACGTGCGTCGGATTCGATTCATGTTGGGGCGACTACGGTGTGCTCGCCCCGCAACCGGGGGCCCAAAACAAGAAACATTAGGAGATACCCCCATGCGCTCCATCCGTATCCTGAGTCTCGCCCTGCTGACCTCCGCCGCCTTCGCGCCGGCCGCTTTCGCCCAGGACAGCAGCAGCACCGACACCGCTTCGGGCAAGCATTTTGCCGTTGTTGGCGGCATCTCGCTGCTGGAACCGAAGAACGACCCGATCACCGGCGTCAAGAAGACCGATGGTGGCCCGGCGCCGACCGTCAGCTTCAGCTACTACATCAACGACAACTGGGCCGTTGAACTGTGGGGCGCTGCCGACAAGTTCGACAACAAGTTCAAGGGCCCGAACAACGCCCGCCTGGGCTCGGTCGAGCAGCAGCCGATCGCGCTGAGCGGCCAGTACCACTTCGGCCAGGCTGACAACGTGTTCCGTCCGTTCGTGGGCGTGGGCTACTACCAGTCGAGCTTCAGCAACGAGAAGCTGGGCAACGGCGCTGACACCGACATCCGCTTCAAGGATGCCAAGGGCGTGATCGGCACCGTCGGCGTGGACATGAACATCAACTCCACCTGGTTCGCCCGTGCTGACGCCCGCTACATGCGCGCCCGCCCGGACGTGAAGGTTGGCGGCGAGAAGATCGGCGAAGCCAAGATGGATCCGTGGACCGTCGGCTTCGGCATCGGCGCCCGCTTCTGATCCAGGCTGCACCTGCTTCACTGATGTAACGCGACGGGCCCTTCGGGGCCCGTCGTCGTTTCCGTCACCCGCGTTCTGTAGAGTCGAGCTTGCTCGACTGCCTTTCGTAGAGTCGAGCTTGCTCGACTTTTGCAACAGCAGTCGACTGACAGTCGACTCTACACACACAGGATGCGGAGGCGCGATGCACGACGTCGACCTGCTGGTGATCGGTGGCGGTATCAACGGTGCCGGCATCGCCCGTGATGCCAGCGGCCGCGGCCTGCGCGTGCTGCTGTGCGAGCAGCACGACCTCGCTGCGCATACCTCCAGCGCCAGCAGCAAGCTGATCCACGGTGGCCTGCGCTACCTGGAACAGCGCGAGTTCGGTCTGGTACGCAAGGCCTTGGGCGAACGCGAGGTGGTACGCCGGCAGGCACCCTATCTGGTCCGCCCGCTGCGTTTCGTGCTGCCGTGGGAACCGCACCTGCGCCCACGCTGGATGCTGCGCGTGGGACTGTGGCTGTACGACCACCTGGGCCCACGCAGCCCGGCATTTCCCGCCTCGCGCGCCCTGGACCTTCAGCATGATCCGCTCGGCCCCTGGCTCTCCCCGGATCTGCGGCAGGCCTTCAGCTACGCCGACGCGCAGGTCGATGACGCGCGTCTGGTACTGCTCAATGCCCTGGATGCTGCCTCGCGTGGCGCACAGGTACATGTGCGCAGCCGCTGCATCGAACTGCGCCCTGTGCAGGGCCGTTGGCAGGCCGTGCTGGAATCCGCCGATGGCCAGCAGCATGTGACCGCGCGCGCCGTCGCCAATGCGGCTGGCCCATGGGCCGGTGGCCTGCTGGAGCAGATGGAGGCCCGCAGCGGCGGCCCCGCGCTGCGGCTGGTACAGGGCAGCCACATCGTGCTGCGCCGCCCCTGGCCCGATGACCGTGCCTGCCTGCTGCAGCAGCCCGATGGCCGCGTGGTGTTCCTGCTGCCGTTCACCCACGATCATCTGCTGATTGGCACCACCGACACCGACTACCGCGGTGACCCGGCGCGCTGCAGCGTGCTGCCTTCCGAGGTGAGCTATCTGTGCGCGGCCGCCAACCGCTATCTGCGTGAGCCGATCACTCCGGAAGACGTGGTCTGGCAGTTCGCCGGTGTGCGGCCACTGCTGGCCGACCCGGACCCGCGTGCGGCAACGCTGAGCCGCGACTACCGCCTTCAGCTGCAGTCCAACCCGGCGCCGGCGCTGCATGTGCTGGGCGGCAAGCTGACCACCTACCGGGTGCTGGCCGAGGAAGCGCTGAACCTGCTGCGCCCTGCCCTGCCACAGATGGGACCGGCCTGGACGGCAGGCGGAGACCCGCTGCCGGGCAGCGACTGGGGTGACGCCACACAGGCGCGCTCCCGCCTGCAGGCGCTGGCACCGTGGTTGCCCGTGGAGATCGCACGGCGTTGGGCCGAAGCCTACGGCAGCCGCAGCGCCGCCCTTCTGCAGGGTGCACGGGGCATGGACGATCTTGGAGAGGACTTCGGCGGCGGCCTGCATGCGCGGGAAGTGGCTTTCCTGCGCGACCACGAATGGGCCTGGGACGCCGAGGACGTGCTGTGGCGGCGGAGCAAGCTGGGGTTGCGGCTGGATGCTGCGCAGGTGGCGCGGCTGCAGGCGTGGATCGATAGACGGTAGAGTCGAACTTGCTCGACTGGCATGAAAAGCAGTCGAGCAGGCTCGACTCTACCAACACCATCGCTACCGGAGACGCTGCATGACGCCCCGCTACGTGCTGGCCATCGACCAGGGCACCACCAGTTCGCGCGCGATCCTGTTCGACCGCACCGGCGACATCGTCGGCAGCGCGCAGCGCGAATTCGCGCAGATCTTCCCGCAGCCGGGTTGGGTCGAGCATGACCCGCGCGAGATTCTCACCAGCGTCTATGCCACGCTGACCGAACTGCTCAGCCGCGGGCAGATCGACCCGCGCCACATCGCCGCACTGGGCATCACCAACCAGCGTGAAACCACCGTGGTCTGGGACCGTGCCACCGGACAGCCGATCCACAACGCCATCGTCTGGCAGTCGCGGCAGAGCCACGCCATCTGCGAGCGGCTGAAGTCCGAAGGGCATGAGGCGCTGATCCGCGAGCGCACCGGCCTGCTGATCGATGCCTATTTCTCCGCCACCAAGGTGCGCTGGATCCTCGACCACGTGGAGGGCGCGCAGCAGCGTGCCGAGCGTGGCGAGCTGCTGTTCGGCACCATCGACAGCTGGCTGGTCTGGAACCTCAGTGGTGGCCAGGCGCATGTGACCGACTACAGCAACGCGGCGCGCACGCTGCTGTTCAACATCCACACGCTGGACTGGGATGACGACCTGCTGGCGCTGCTGGACATCCCGCGCGCGATGCTGCCGCAGGTGCGCGATTCCAGCGCGGTGTACGCGCATACCCGGCCGCAGTTCTTCTTCGATCACCCGATCCCGATCGCCGGCATCGCCGGTGACCAGCAGGCGGCGCTGTTCGGCCAGGCCTGCTTCCAGCCGGGCATGGTCAAGAACACCTATGGCACCGGCTGCTTCATGCTGATGCACACCGGCGCGCAGGCGGTGCGTTCGCGCAATGGACTGCTGACCACCATCGCCTGGGGCCTGGACGGGCGCGTGGAATATGCGCTGGAAGGCTCGATCTTCATCGCCGGCTCGGTGGTGCAGTGGCTGCGCGATGGGTTGCGCATGATCGAACGCGCCAGCGACAGCCAGGCGCTGGCCGCGCAGGTGCCCGACAGTGGCGGTGCTTACCTGGTCCCAGCATTTGTCGGCCTCGGTGCGCCCTATTGGCGCAGTGATGTGCGCGGCGCGATGTTCGGCCTGACCCGTGGCACTCGCAAGGCGCACTTCGTGCGCGCGGCGCTGGAAGCGATGGCCTACCAGACCCGCGACGTGCTTGATGCGATGCAGTCCGATGCCGGTATCGCGCTGACCGAGCTGCGCGCCGATGGCGGTGCGATCGGCAACGACTTCCTGGCCGGATTCCAGGCCGACATCCTTGGCGTGCCACTGCTGCGGCCGCGGCTGACCGAAACCACCGCACTGGGCGCGGCCTACCTGGCCGGGCTGGCGGTGGGGTTCTGGTCCAGCCGCGAACAGATCGCCGCGCAATGGGGCCTGGACCGGCGCTTCGAGCCACAGATGGAGGTGGCGCGGCGCGAGAAACTGTATGCGGGATGGCAGCAGGCCGTGGCGGCCACCCTCGCCTTCCACGTCGACTGACGGTAGTGCCGGCCGCTGGCCGGCAACCCTATGATGTTTGGGGGCGCCTGGAGATTGCCGGCCAGCGGCCGGCACTACCACATGGCCAGCGGCCGTCAGAACGCCGGCAGCACCGCGCCCTTGTACTTGGTCTCGATGAAGGCCTTCACCTGCGGGCTGGTCAGGGCCTTGGCCAGCTTCTGCACGCGGGCGTCGTCCTTGTTGTCCGGGCGTGCGACCAGGAAGTTCACGTACGGCGAGTCCTTGCTCTCGATCGCCAGTGCATCCTTGGTCGGGTTGAGGCCCGCATCCAGTGCGTAGTTGGTGTTGATCAGGGCCAGGTCGACCTGGTCCAGCACGCGCGGCAGCATCGCCGAGTCCAGCTCGCGGAACTTCAGGTTCTTCGGGTTTGCAGTGATGTCGCGCTGGGTCGACAGCGCGTTGGTCGGATCCTTCAGCTCGATCACACCGGCCTTGTGCAGCAGGATCAGTGCACGGCTGTTGTTGCTCGGGTCGTTCGGGATCACCACGTCGGCACCTTCGCGCAGCTCGGCCAGCGACTTGATCTTGCGCGAATACGCACCGAACGGCTCGATGTGCACGCCGATCACCTTCACCAGATCGGTCTTGCGATCGCGGTTGTAGGCATCCAGATACGGCTCGGTCTGGAAGTAGTTGGCGTCCACCTGCTTCTGCACCAGCTGGTCGTTGGGCTGCACGTAGTCGTTGAACACGCGCACGTCCAGGTCCACGCCTTCCTGCTTGAGGATCGGCTTGACCACTTCAAGGATCTCGGCATGCGGCACGGCCGTAGCGGCCACCACCAGCTTCTGCGAGGGCTCGCCGGACTTGCCGCAGGCGGTCAGGGCCAGCGCAGCGGCGAGCAGGGGCAGCAACAGGGTCTTCTTCATGGGCGGAAGGGTTCTCGGGGGGGGAGTGTCAGGAGTTGTCGTAGTTGCTCAGGGCGAGCTCAAGCAGCGCCTTGGCCTGCTCGCGCAGCATCACCGGTTCGACGATCTCGGCATCCGAGCCGTAGTGCAGCACGTCCATCAGCAGCTCGCGCGAGACGCTGTACGGCACCTTCAGTTCATAGCGGCCATCGGCCAGGAAGCGGCCCTGCTGCTTGGAATGCCAGTGCTCGTCGGCCACCCAGCGCGCGGCCTTGGCGCTGAACAGGATGGTCGCCCAGCCCTTCGGCGCACCGGAGAAGATGCCGTAGCTGGCCCCGAGCTGCTCGTCCAGCTCGCTGTCGGCCACGTCGCGGGCGGTGCTGTCGATCACCCGCGCCTTGTGGATGCGATCCACGGCAAAGCTGCGCAGCGCCTCGCGGTCATGGTCCCAGGCATCCAGGTACCAGTTGTCGCGATAGTGGGTCAGGCGCTGCGGCGAAACGGTGCGCTTGGTCGGCTCGTCGGTGGAACGGGCGCGGTACTCGAACGCCAGCTGGCGGCGCTCCAGCACCGCCGAAGCCACGCTGCGGAAGCTGCCTTCATCGAACTTGCGGCCACGGTGCGGAATCACCCGCACCCGGTCCACCGGCCAGCTGGAAACGCCAGCCTGGGCCGCCAGCAGGCTCTCGATGCGCTGCTGCAGCGGTGCCAGCACCGAGGACAGCACGCCGCCGCCGGTCCGCGCCAGCAGGTGCTGCGAGGCCAGCAGGGCATGCAGCTCCTCCGAGCTCAGCCACAGGCCGGGCAGCTCGAAGCGGTCGCTCTCGTCGGCCTGGTAACGGAAGCCGGCTTCGCCGTCGCCCTCGATCGGTGCCATCAGCGCATCGCGCAGGAAGGCCAGATCGCGGTAGACGGTGGCACGGGAGCAACCGAGCTTGTCCTGCAGGGTCGCCACCGTCACCGGATAGCGTGCGGACTTGAGCAGACGATGCAGGGCGGTGATGCGTTCGTATCGGTCCATACCCCCGATTATGTCCGAGTCGCGGGTCTTGTGTGGGACGTTTGGGCTATCGTGGTCGCCCCCACCCCTCTGGAACACCCGATGCGCCGGTTGCCTGCCCTGTCCCTGCTGGCCTGCCTGCTGCTGGCCGCCTGTGATCGCGCGCCCGCGCCGGCCAGCACCGAAGCGCCCGTGCCTGCGGCGGATCCGGCGCAGGCGGTGCTGGGCGCCAGCCAGCGCTTCTCGGCCCTGCGCAGCTTCCACGCCGAACTGGAGGTGCTGGGCGCGCCCCAGCCGGTGCGCAGCGCCATGGACTTCGTCGCCCCCGACCGCTTCCGGGTGCAGACCCCGGCCGGTCCGCAGACGATCATCGGCGACACCATGTTCCTGCAGGCGGACGACGCGATCCGGCAGGTGCCGACCCCGCCGGGCCTGCTCGAGCAATGGCGCAACCCGCTGCCGGCCGATGCCCTGCCCGCCGATCTGCAGGCCGAAGACCTGGGCAGCCAGTCGCTGGACGGGGTCGAGACGCGTCACTACCGCCTGCGTGGTGCGCAGCCCGGCGAACGCCTGGAGTACTGGGTGGACGCGCAGGGCCTGCCGCGGCAGATCGTACGCAGCGGCAGCAGCAATGGCCGCAGCTTCCAGCTGCGCCTGCGCTATTCGCGCTTCAACGACCCGGCATTGCGCGTCGATCTGCCCTGAATAGGCGATCGCGGCAACGCCTGCTGAAGAAACCGTTTGGATCGATTCGGACCGCCATCACGCTTCCAGTATCATCACCGGCTGTCAACCGCTTCGGAGAAGCCCCGATGTCCCTGCGCGTGTCCCTGCTGATCCCCCTGCTGCTGTGCGCACCGCTCGCGTATGCGCAGGATGCCTCCGAACTGGCGGCGATGTCCTCGCCGTGGAGCGGCAGTGGCGGCGAGCTCGGTTTCGCTTCGGCACGCGGCAACAGCAGCACCGAGAGCTTCAACGGCCGCCTGCGCCTGCGCTACACCGATGGTGACTGGGTGCACAGCATGGATCTGGCTGGCCTGCGTTCCAGCTCCAAGGTGATCGAGACCCGCGACGACGGCTCCACCAGCCGCCGCAACAACACCACCGCCAACCGTTATACCGGCAGTGCCGGCAGCGCGCTGCAGCTGGGCGAGCACCGCCAGCTGACGGCCACGGTGCGTACCGAGCGCGATGACTTCGCCACCTACGACCGCCAGAGCTCGTTCGGTCTGGGTTACGGCACCCGCCTGTGGAACACCGAGCGTTTCTCGTTCGACGCGCAGATCGGCCCCGGTGTGCGCCGCACCCACAGCACCGAGGACGACCGCACCCGCACCGGCATGATCGGCCGCGGCCTGTTCGACATGAAGTACTCGCTGACCGACAACACCGACCTGGTCAACACCCTGCTGGTCGAGTCGGGTTCCTACAACACCTTCGGCCAGAACGACTTCGGTGTTTCGGTGAGCATGAACGAACATCTGGCGCTGAAGGCCGGCTGGCAGGCGCGTTACAACAGTGACGTGGCCGAGGACAAGCGCAAGACCGATACGCTGACCACGATGAACGTGGTCTACAAATTCAAATAAGAAACGGGCGCCGAAGGCGCCCGTTTCGTTTTTGTAGAGTCGAGCCATGCTCGACTTGAGCGCGAAGCCCGGGATTTTCCCGGCGAAGAGCAGCCGAGCATGGCTCGGCTCTACAGAAATCGGAACTCAGGTGTTCAGCAGTTCGCCGGCACCGGCATCCAGCAGCATCTTCGCCACGCGCTGGCCCAGTGCTTCCGGGTCACTGGCCGGGCCGATCGCCTCGGCACGCACCGCACGACCATCGCTGGCACTGCCGACCAGGCCCTGCAGGTGCAGGTCGGTGCCCTGCCACTGCGCGATCGCCGCCACCGGCACGTGGCAGCTGCCATGCAACGCACGGTTCATCGCTCGCTCGGCTTCCACGCAGGCACGGGTTTCCGCGTCATCCAGGCCCGCGAACAGCGCCATCAGGCGCGCATTGCCACCGTCGCACTCCACCGCCACCGCGCCCTGCGCCGGGGCCGGCAGCCACTGCGGCGGTTGCAGGCGCGCGACGATGCGCGCGCCCAGGCCCAGACGCTCCAGGCCGGCCACGGCCAGCACGATGGCGTCGTAGCCACCGTTGTCGAGCTTGGCCAGGCGGGTGTTGACGTTGCCGCGCAGGTCCAGCAGTTCCAGGTCCGGGCGCAGCGCGCGCAGCTGGGCCTGGCGGCGCAGCGACGAGGTGCCAACCCGCGCACCGATCGGCAGCGCATCCAGCGAGGCGTACAGGTTGGAGACGAAACCATCGGCCGGATCGTGGCGGGTCAGCATCGCCGGCAGCGCGAAGGGTTCGTCCAGTTCCATCGGCACATCCTTCAGCGAATGCACGGCGCAGTCGGCCTCACCACGCAGCATGGCCAGCTCCAGTTCCTTCAGGAACAGGCCCTTGCCACCGATGGCGGCCAGCGAGCGGTCCAGCACCTCGTCACCGCGGGTGCTCATCGGCACCAGTTCCACATGCAGGCCGGGGTGGGCCTGGCGCAGGCGATCGGCGACGTGTTCGCTCTGCCAGAGGGCGAGCGGGCTCTTGCGGGTGGCGATGCGGACGGTTTCCATCCGGTCATTATCGCGCCTATCGGCGGGATACGGCCAACGGCGGAGCCCCTCGTGGCTGGTGCGTCGGCTGGATCTATCGCGCTTGGCCGGACGGGGTGGGTTCGCGGGGGACGCCGTGAATCCGTCCATGGAGGCTTGGCCGCGGCTTGCTCGTGTGCGCAGGACTGCGCACACGAGCAAGGCGCCATCGAGCTTA
>NZ_JASJSQ010000127.1:0-12003 GCF_030236855.1 Stenotrophomonas maltophilia group sp. Smal13 | reverse complement strand
AAGAACAGCAGAAGCGGGTCGCGCGCTGCGCTTGCTCGCGAGCCGAGCCTGCGGTCGGCTTCGCGGACTGGTCTGAAAGCAGCCGAGCGTGGGCTCGGCTCTACAAAAAGCGGCCAGCCAGGCTGCTTTTGCTTTTGATCTTCTTTTTTCTTCTCCGTGGGTGGTAGACGCAGCAGAAATCTGTCAACGGCCGGGTGGGTTGGGCTGGCGGGGTATCCGCGGCATGGATGCCGCGGCTAAGCCGCCAGGGACGGGTTCACGGCGTCCCCGCCAGCCCCACCCACCCGGGCAGCCCACAGGAAACCGGCTTTCCGCGATCATCCCAAACCACCCACGAGGGGCTGCGCCGTTGGCTGGAAACCCCCGATTCGTTAGTCGGAAGTTAAAGATCCGTAAGCATTCTGCTGCGATCCCGCAGTCATCTGCATGCAACCGATCGTCATTAGCCTTCGTGACGTTCCAGTCAGGTTCGACGCGGTAAGCTCTCCCTCGATGAGCTCGCAGCATCGCTCATCGAGTGCAGTACGCAGTAGCAATTTGGAGGAATACATCACATGGCAATCGTTCTTTATGTCGGTGGTAGCAAGGATGGCGAGAAGGGCGTGGTGCCCTACGGCTTCAGCAAATCCCGCGCCGACACCGCGCTGGGGCCGGAGTTCTACACGGAGCGGTTCATGGAACTGCAGGGTGTCGGCAAGGTCCGCCTGATGGCCCTGGAAGGCATGCGTGACGAGATCGTCATGCAGCGCGCCGCCCGCCACTACCGCTGACCTCCGCAACACGCGGCAGGGCGCGCCCACCATCGCGCGCCCGCGCCGGCATCCCAGCCCAGGGCCAGTCCGAGCCCTCTTTTCGCCAGGATGCCGGCGTCCACTCCGGCCTCGCTGCTGAACCTCGCCCCCTGTCAATGCCTTGTCCGGCTCCGTCGTGGATTGCCAGAATGGGGTCTTCCCGTAACGCGGCACAGACCTGAAGCAATGCACGACGCCAAGAACGCCCAGAGCGCGCTCGCCCAGCAGATCGCCCAGACCATCGCCGACGAGATCGGTGCCCAGTCCGCCCAGGTACGTGCCGCCGTCGGCCTGCTCGACGAGGGCGCCAGCGTTCCGTTCATCGCGCGCTACCGCAAGGAAGTGACCGGGGGCCTGGACGACACCCAGCTGCGCAACCTGGAAGTGCGCCTGACCTACCTGCGCGAACTGGAAGACCGTCGCGCGGCGGTGCTGGCCAGCATCGGCGAGCAGGGCAAGCTCAGCGACGACCTGCGCAACGACATCCTGGCCGCCGACACCAAGAGCCGGCTGGAAGACCTGTACCTGCCGTACAAGCCCAAGCGCCGTACCCGCGCCCAGATCGCCCGCGAGGCCGGTCTGGAACCGCTGGCTGATGGCCTGCTGGCCGACCCGACGCAGGACCCGCAGGTCTTCGCGGCTTCCTTTGTCGACACCGACAAGGGCGTGGCCGACACCAAGGCTGCGCTGGAAGGTGCACGCGCGATCCTGATGGAGCGCTGGGGCGAAGATGCCGCGCTGGTCGGTGAGCTGCGCACCTGGCTGGGCGAGACCGGCGTGATCCGTGCCCGCGTGGCCGAGGGCAAGGAAACCGAAGGCGCCAAGTACCGCGATTATTTCGAGCATGCCGAGGCGCTGGCGAAGATTCCCTCGCACCGCTTGCTGGCGCTGTTCCGTGCGCGCCGCGAGGAGATCCTGTTCCTGGAGCTGGACCCGGGCAACGAGGCCGAGGCCGGCCACCAGTACGCCGAAGGACGCGTGGCGCGCAAGGCCGGCATCGCCGATCAGGGCCGCGCCGCCGACCGCTGGCTGCTGGATGCCTGCCGCCTGACCTGGCGTGCCAAGCTGCACACCCATCTGCTGCTGGACCTGTTCAACCAGGCTCGCGAAAAGGCCGAGGCCGAAGCCATCGCAGTGTTCGGCGACAACCTGAAGGACCTGCTGCTGGCCGCGCCGGCGGGCCCGAAGACCGTACTCGGGCTGGATCCGGGCATCCGCACCGGCTGCAAGATTGCCGTGGTCGATGCCACCGGCAAGCTGGTCGCGACCGACACCATCTACCCGCACGAGCCGCGCCGCCAGTGGGAGCAGTCGCTGCAGACGATCAAGCAGCTGTGCGCCAAGCACAACGTGGAACTGATCGCGATCGGCAACGGCACCGCCAGCCGCGAAACCGACAAGCTGGCCGGCGAAGCGATCAAGGCTGCCGCCAACCCGAAGCTGCAGAAGGTGGTGGTCAGCGAGGCGGGCGCGTCGGTGTACTCGGCGTCCGAGTTCGCGGCCAAGGAATTCCCGGGGCTGGACGTGTCGCTGCGTGGCGCGGTGTCCATCGCGCGCCGCCTGCAGGATCCGCTGGCCGAACTGGTCAAGATCGAACCCAAGGCGATCGGTGTCGGCCAGTACCAGCACGACGTGGACCAGTACCGCCTGGCGCGGGCACTGGATGCGCGGGTCGAGGACTGCGTGAATGCCGTGGGCGTGTACGTGAACACTGCCTCGGCCGCGCTGCTGTCGCGCGTGTCCGGCCTGTCGTCCACGGTGGCCGAGAACATCGTGCGCCATCGTGACGACAATGGCCCGTTCAAGCGTCGCAAGGACCTGCTGAAGGTCGCGCGCCTGGGCGAGAAGACCTTCGAGCAGTGCGCCGGCTTCCTGCGTATCGCCGATGGTGACCAGCCGCTGGACGCCTCGGCGGTGCACCCCGAAGCCTACCCGGTGGTCGAGCGCATCGTGGCCAGCACCGCGCGCCCGATCAAGGCGCTGATCGGTGATGGCAGCTTCCTGCGCGGCCTGAAGGCAGAACAGTTCACCGACGACACCTTCGGCGTGCCGACCGTGCGCGACATCCTGAAGGAACTGGAAAAGCCGGGCCGTGACCCGCGTCCGGAGTTCAAGGCCGCGCGCTTCGCCGAGGGCGTCGAGGACATCAAGGACCTGCGCGAGGGTATGGTGCTGGAAGGTGTGGTCAGCAACGTGGCCGCCTTCGGCGCCTTCGTCGATATCGGCGTGCACCAGGATGGCCTGATCCACATCTCGGCGCTCTCCGATACCTTCGTGAAGGACCCGCGCGACGTGGTCAAGGCCGGCGATATCGTCAAGGTCAAGGTGCTGGAGGTGGACGTGGCGCGCAAGCGCATCGCCCTGACCCGGCGCCTGGACGACACCCCTGGGCAGGCCACCAGCCGCCCGGGCCAGCGTGATGATCGCGGCCAGGGGCAGGGGCCGCGCCGCGACGCAGGCGGCCAGAACCGCGGGCCAAACCGGGGCCAGGGCAATGGCGACCGTCCCGCTCAGTCCGCGCCCCCGGCCAACAACGCCCTGGCCGAGGCCTTCGCCCGCGCCAAGCGCAGTTGAGGACCGTGTCCCCCGTCACGCTTGATTCGTGGCGGGGGACTTGTCGATTTTCCCCGTGATTGCGCACACTTGCGCCTGAGGGGGGCGTTTGGCCTCCCCGCTGTCGCTGGGGAGGGCCATGACGCCAGCAGGACCCGTTGTCTTCGTTGAGGGCTGCAGCGTTGTGCTGCGGCTGCTGCCCGCCTGTGCGGGCCGGGGACCGGATTGATGGCGGGCCAGGGAAACAACGGCAACGGGCTGCTCGAGCGGCGCCTGCAGGAACTGGCAGAGGAGCGCCGGCGCCTGGCCATGATCATCGACGGCACCGCTGCCGGTACCTGGGAATGGAACGTGCAGACCGGCGAAATGCGGGTCAATGCGCGCTGGGCGGAGATTGTCGGCTATCGCCTGGAAGAGCTGGAGCCGGTGTGCCAGAAGACGTTCCTGAAGCTGGTCCACCCCGACGACATCGTCCTGTCCGACGCGGCACTCGAGGATCACTTCGAAGGCCGCAGCGACAACTATGTCTGCCTGCTGCGCATGCGCCACAAGAATGGCCAGTGGATGTGGATCCACGACCGTGGCCGCGTGTTCGAATGGGACGGGCAGGGACGACCGCTGTGGATGGCCGGTGCGCACGCCGACGTGACCGAGCTGCAGCAGGCGCGGCAGGATGCGGCCGAGAGCCGGCAGCGATTGCAGGCCGTGGTCGACGCGTCCGATGAGGTGGCGGTGATCGCGACCGATACCGAAGGCACCATCACCCTGTTCAATACCGGCGCGGAACGCCTGCTGGGTTACAGCGCGGAAGAAGTGGTCGGCCAGCGGCGACTGGGTGATTTCCACGATCCGGACGAGCTGGCGGCCTGGCTGCGTCCGCTGGCGGCTGCGGACGGAAGCCTGCCGGGCGCGTTTGAAGCACTCAGCGCCCGCGCCGATGAGCAGACCTATTCACGGCAGTGGACACTGCGGCGCAAGGATGGCCAGCCACGCCAGGTGCGCTTGTCGATCAGCCGCATGGATGGTGCCGGCGGCGCGCGGATCGGCTATGTCGGCATGTCCATCGACATCACCGAGATCCTGCAGGCGCGCGCCGAAGCACGCCTGTCGGCAGAGAAATTCGCCGGTGCGTTCACGTCGGCGGCGCTGGGCATGGCGCTGGTGTCGCTGGAAGGACGCTGGCTGGACGTCAATGACGCACTGTGCCGGATCCTGGGCTACCCCCGCGAAGAACTGCTGCAGGTTGATTTCCAGCGCCTGACCCACCCCGATGACCTGCAGACCGACCTGGCCCTGGTGCAGGATCTGCTGGCCGGGCGGCGCAGCCACTACCACCTGGAAAAGCGCTATCTCGATCGCGACGGCAAGGTGATCTGGGCGCGGCTGTCGGTGTCGCTGGTGCGCACCGAGCACGGTGAACCGCTGCATTTCGTGTCGCAGATCCAGGACATCAGCGCCCAGCGCAGCAGCGAGCAGCGCCTGTTCGAGAGCGAGCAGCGCAGCCGTATCACGCTTGATGCGGTTGCCGACCTGGTGCTCAGTGTCAGCCTGGATGGCCGTATCGACTACGCCAATGCCGCCGCAGTACGCACCCTGGCGGGTGATGGCGCGCTGTCGCTGGCCGGGCACAAGGTGCAGGACGTGCTGGCACTGACCACCGAATATGCGCCCGGTTCGGTACTGGATGTGTCGGTCCTGCTGGACCCGGAAAGCAATGCGGTGGACCTGCACGCCGATCTTCTGCTGCGCCTGGGCACGGCCACGATCCCGGTCGACCTGACCCGTGCCTGGCTGCGCGATGATGAAGGTCATGTACGCGGTGCAGTGTGGGTACTGCGTGATGACACCCAGCAGCGCGCGCGCCAGCGCGAAGCGCGCCATCTGGCCGAGATCGATCCGCTCACCGAGCTGAGCAACCGTCGCGGTTTCGAGGTGCATCTGCAGCAGGCGATCACCCGCGTCGAGCGAACTGGCCAGGCCGCGTCGTTGATGTACATCGACCTGGACCGCTTCAAGCCGGTCAACGACACCTGGGGCCATCTGGCTGGCGATGCCGTGCTGTGGGCGGTGGCCAGCGTGCTGCGCCACGGTGTGCGCGATTCGGACGTAGTGGCGCGTCTGGGCGGCGACGAATTCGCAGTGATCCTGTCCGGCTGCACGCCGCGTCGTGCCGCGCGCATCGGCGGTGAACTGCTGCACACCCTGGCATCGCTGTCGATTCCGTGGGACCGGGACCGCCTGCATGTGGGTGCCAGCATCGGTATCTCGCCATTGGCGGGTGGGATGAGCGTGGACCAGGCCGTGGCAGCGGCTGATGCCCAGTGTTACCGGGCCAAGGCAATGGGTCGCAACAACGTACAGGTGCAGGGCGAGGCCAGTGAGCTGCCCGGCGATGATTCCGAAGCCGCCGAAGGCTGATCTCAGCCTGTGAGAGGGCGTGCGCGAATACTGCGCGCACATCCACTCATGCAGGTGATCCCATGAAGGTCTGGAACCCGGTTGCGATGCGGGCCTACGCCCCGGCGATGGTTGGCTGGTGCCTCGCGCTGGCCGCCTGCCTGCGTGCGGAACAGCTGCGCGGCGACCTTCACGCGCAGGCCCTGCTGCCGGTACTGCAGGGCGGCGCGGTCGCCCTGCTGGTGTTCACGCTGTCCTGTATCGGTGCCGCCAGCATCGTGCTGTGGCGGACGGGCAGGAACGCGGTGGAGTGATGCGGTGGATGGTCACCGCATCCTCCACGTCATGTTGCGTCAGCGCAGTACTTCATCCGAACTGACCAGCTGCACGTCGTGCATCAGATCGAGGTAAGCCTCGTAGTAGCCCTTGTGCGAGGCACCGACGATCGTCAGCATGCGGGTGCCTGGATGCTGGCCCAGGATGTCGCGCATGTTGGCGACCATGCGCAGGTTGCGGGTTTCCCAGTAGCCCACGTAGTTGCGGCCGAAGCCTTCCGGCGAGGGCTCGACGAGGGTCGCGCCGAAATCGCTGTTGAAGGCCACCATCGCGGCCTCGGGTGTGTTGTAGGCGCGATACATTGCGAGCAATCCATCCGGTTGAGCAAGATTGGCCTCCAGTCGTTCATCGGCCGCCCTGCGCGCTTTGACGAAGGAATTGTCCCAGGCACCGCGTATGGCGGCAGCGTAGGCCTTCTGCTGCGATTCCGGTGTTGGCGAATCTGCAGTGTGGTCGTCGACCGACCACAGGCGCTCCAGCCCCAGGCGTGCCGCAAGTACGCCGGCCACCAGTCCGGCCTCGTTGCGGCGGGCCATGCGCGTGTCGAGGAACTGCACCAGTTCCGGTGTCAGGCTGTCCGAAGCACGTCGCTCTTCCCTGGACAGCCGCAGCCATTGGACGACTGCCGAGCTGCTTTCGCCCGCGGCCAGGAACACGGCGGCCAATCGGCGCCGCTGGGCAGCGGTTGGCGCCTTCGGCCAATCCGCAAGCAGGCGTTCCATCTCCACGTTGGCGCTGGGCACGTCCAGGCCGGTGGCGGCCTGCGCCGGTGCCGGATCGACGCAGTAGTCCGCTACGCTCTCCGCGTATCGGGCCGGATTGCGGCGCATGAAGTCACACTGCGGGCCGGACAGGTTCTCCACCGCGATCGCGGTGGGCCGCCAGGCTTCCAGGCGCTGCAGCAGAGGTTCCAGCATCGCCGGCGTGAAGGTCTCCGGCAGGCTGGACAGGTGCGGGCTGCCCAGCACCAGCACTTCGTTCGGGCGTCCTGCGGGTGGTCCCTTCAGCTGGTCGGGGTGGAAGGCGGGTCGATAGGCGGCGTCGTTGGCCAGCGCGCTGCTGCTGCACAGGGCCAGGAAGAGAAGGCTGGCAAAGCGAGGGAACATGCGATCTCCATGTCGATAAGCATCCTGCGGGGCCTTCATGCTGGTCATTTTCTCCTGCTGGGGAATCCCGCATTGGTCATGTAAACCTTTCTGCCTTGAGCTGCATCCTTCTGCTGAGCGATGCTGTACGCAATGCCCAGGCGATGCAGAAGATGACATTGGACGACTGGACCATCGACAGTCCGCGGCTGCACCTCCGGCCATTCACGCCCGGTGACGCCGACGAGGCATTTGTGGCAATCACACCCGGGCTGACCCGCTATATGGCGTTTGAGCCGCCACCCTCGAAGGAGGCGTTTGCTGCCGTCTGGCGGACGTGGCTGCTTACCATCGCCGACGGGACCGACATCACGTTGGTGATCCGCAGGCGCGGGGATGGGGTATTCCTTGGCCTGGCAGGCCTGCATCGAGCCCGTGAAGCAGAACCCGAACTGGGCATCTGGATCGCAGAAGTGATGCATGGGCACGGCTATGGCCGCGAGGCAGTGGCGGCGGTGTGGTCGGCGGCCTCCGGGCGCCTTCGCTGTGCTGCGTTCCGCTACCCGGTGGCGGAACGGAACCGGTCCAGCCGTGCATTGGCTGAGTCCCTTGGTGGGCAGGCAGTGGCACGTGAGCAGGGCGTGAAGTACACGGCAATCGTCTACCGCATTCCCGCTGCAATGCACAGAGTTGCGACGGACGTCGCGGAATCCCGCTAAAGCGGCCGACGGCGTCGCCGATACTCCCTCTGGATCCCGCTCCAGTCACCCGCCGCAGGACCCCAGGCTGCCCCCGACGGGCGGTCCGCGCAGTGTGTTCCGCCGCTTCCAGATGCCGATCGCACCCGCAGCAGACGTTCTTGGCAGTCGCTCGAGAGGTGCCCGTTGGCACCTGTAGTCCCTGGCAACTGATGTTGCCGCCGGGCATCCCGCCCGTCGGGTCACAACCGCTTACCGGACACCGAGGATCAGACAATGCTCATTCCAGGCTTCACGGCAGGCGCGCAGGCGCCGGCCGAGCTGCATACCCGTTGGTCGCCGTGGCGTGCGCTGCTTGGCGTGCTGGCGCCGCAGCAACGCACCAGCACAGAGGCGGCGATGACCGACCGCACCGAGCTGGAAGCGCAGGTGGCCGCGCTGCATCGCGTGCAGGCCGTCATCGAGTTCGCGCTCGACGGCACCATCCTGCGGGCCAATGACAATTTCCTGCAGGCGATGGGTTACCGGCTGGAGGAGATCCAGGGCAAGCATCACTCCCTGTTCGTCGACCCCGAGCAGGCGCGCAGCGCGGAATACCGCGACTTCTGGGTGCGCCTGGGGCGTGGCGAATATGACGCCGGACAGTACCGCCGCTTCGGCAAAGGTCAGCGCGAGATCTGGATCCAGGCTTCGTACAACCCGGTGCTGGACCGCCAGGGGCGGCCGTACAAGGTGGTCAAGTTCGCGACCGACATCACCGCGCAGAAGCTGCAGGCGGCCGACTCGGCGGGGCAACTGGCCGCGATCGCCAAATCGCAGGCGGTGATCGAGTTCAGCATGGATGGCCGCATCCTGTCGGCCAATGGCAATTTCCTGGCCGCTACCGGCTACAGCCTGGACGAAGTGCGCGGGCAGCACCATTCGTTGTTTGTCGAGCCTGAGCATCGCAGCAGCGTCGAGTATCGCCAGTTCTGGGAGAAGCTCGGGCGCGGCGAATATGACGCCGGCCAGTATCGGCGCCTGGGCAAGGGCGGGCGCGAGGTCTGGATTCAGGCATCCTACAACCCGATCCTGGACCTCAATGGCAAGCCGTTCAAGGTCGTCAAGTACGCCACCGACATCACCGCGCAGGTGCACGAGAACCAGGCCATGCAGCGCGCCGTGGCGCAGACCCGCGAGGTGGTGGCTGCCGCCAAGCAGGGCGATCTGACCCAGCGCGTGGCCACCGCCGACAAGAACGGGTCGATCGCCGAACTGTGCGAAGGCGTGAATTTGCTGGTCGAGGCGATGGCCGCGATCATCGGCCAGATCAAGTTCGCCGCGGACACCATCGCAGTCGGCGCGACCGAAATCGCACAGGGCAACAGCGACCTCTCGCAGCGTACCGAGCAGCAGGCGGCCTCGCTGGAGGAAACCGCTGTGTCGATGAAAGGCCTGGCCGAGACCGTGCAGCGCACGGCCACCAACGCGCGCCAGGCCAGCCAGCTGGCCGGCGGAGCGGCCGACGTCGCCGCACGAGGCGGCACTGTGGTGCATGAGGTGGTCGAGACGATGGCGGTGATCAATGCCTCGTCGCGGCGCATCGTCGACATCATCGGAGTGATCGACGGCATCGCCTTCCAGACCAACATTCTCGCGCTGAACGCAGCGGTGGAGGCTGCGCGTGCCGGTGAACATGGCCGCGGCTTTGCCGTGGTTGCCACGGAGATCCGCGAGCTGTCGCAGCGTTCGGCCAGCGCAGCCAAGGAGATCAAGCACCTGATCGATGAGTCGGTTGCCAATGTGGGCGCCGGCACGGCGCAGGTTGAGAGCGCGGGCCGTACCATGGATGAAATCGTGACCAACGTGCGCCGGGTCAGTGACCTGATGACTGAAATCAGCACGGCCTCGCAGCAGCAGAGCGACGATATCCAGCAGATGAATCATGCGGTCGACCTGATCGATCAGGGCACCCAGCAGAACGCGGCCCTGGTCGAGGAGGCGTCGGCGGCGGCGCGCAGCATGGAAGAGCAGTCGGCGCAGCTGCTGCAGACCGTGGCCAGCTTCCGCGTGCAGGGCGGGGCCGGGCACCGGCACGGAACAGCGGGGCTGCACGCGGTCTAGGCACGGCGACCGGACGGGTCTTCCTTGCTATCGGTGTCGCCGCGTACGCAGTTGCGACCGGCATGTTTGGCGCGATACAGGGCCTGGTCGGCGCGTTCGACCAGGTCGCGCGGATCGCGGTCTTCGCCGGGTGCCTGCCAGGCCACGCCGATGCTGATGGTGACGGTGGCCTCGGGGGCGGGCAGGGCTGCGGCTTCGACCGAAGCGCGCAGCCGTTCGCCCAGGCCCAGTGCGTGGGCGGCATCGGGCGAGGGCAGGGCGGCGATGAACTCTTCGCCGCCATAGCGCGCCAGCAGATCGTCACCTCGTTGCAGGCAGCCATCAAGAATGGCGGCGACCGACTGCAGGCGACGATCGCCCTCCGGATGGCCATAGGTGTCATTGAGCCGTTTGAAGTGGTCGATGTCGATCATCAGTACCGCCAGCCCGAGTCCCTGGCGGCGTGCGCGGCCACGGGCATTGCCAAGAGATTCGTCGAAGCTGCGGCGGTTGCCCAGCCCAGTCAGCGGATCGCGCCGCGCCAGCGTTTCCAGCTCATCGCGCTGGCGCTGGATCTCCACCTGGCTCAGCACGCTGCGCAGGGCATAACCGAGCATGGCACCAATGAAGCCCACCGTGGCCAGGGTGGGCTGCAGGCGCGCGACCAGCAGCGCCACCATCATCAGCAGCAAGGGCAGCATCAACGGCACGCCGGCGTCGACGATGCGGCGCAGGCTGCGCGATACCTCCACCGCCGGATAGCGGCGCTTGCTGGCGGCCATGACGGCCAGCACCACGAACAGTCCGCTGATCAGCAGGTCCCCCCAGTTGCCGTCAGGCAGCTGCGGCTGGTAGGTGTTGATGTAGAACGCCAGCAGGAAATAGCCCAGCGCGTAGATCGCAAGTGTCCGGAAGAAATCGCGGCGGTCGGGATTGTCCTCGGCCAGGAAGCGGATCAGCGCGAAGCAGAACACCAGGCTGTTCTGTAGGTTGCTCATGGCGTTCAGGCACTGCGTCCACAATGCGGCGTTGAAATGCGCCATCGCCCGCGTGTGCCCGAAGTACAACAACCACAGCAGCGCGATGATCAGCAGGTCCACCGCGCGGATGCAGCGGTTGCCGCCGCCCGGGCTGGCGGCTACGTAGGTCAGGGGGATGCGGTAGAACACGTACAGGATCAGCGAAGACACGGTCATCTGCGCAGGATCGAGGCCGGCCACATTGCGGTACAGCAGGGCGAGCAGGGCCAGCGAGAACAGGCCCACGGCAGCGCCCAGCGTCCGCCATTTGCAGGCCGCCTGGCGGCTGTCACGCGCACGCCGCACGCAGGCCAGTGCAGCCAGCAACGGCGCAGTGATCAGCATCAGGTAGGAGCCGACCGGGTCCTGCGGGCCAACAAAGGCAATGACGAGCGCGTGCGTGACCAGAAAAAACAGTGCCGCACGCAACGTCATGCATTCCCCCGCCCCCAGCTCCGGCTGGGATCACGATAGGCAGAAGCACGTGTGGCTTGCAAGAAAAGTGTGCGCTGCGTCTATTCCAAAGCTTGCCGGAAGTCGCAGTTGTGTTTCAGCATGGTGACGCGGAGCCTTCGACGCGGGCGTACATCCAGAAGTCACGGGGCTGTCCTCGAACCCGCCGGTAAGCGCGCAGCAGGCCTTCGCGCTGCATGCCGAGGCGTTCCAGCACGGCGATCGAGCGGGCGTTGCTGTCCAGGACAGTCGCCTGGATTCGGACCAGGGCGAGTACGGCATGGCCCCATTCGAGCACCGCGCGTGCTGCGTGCGTGGCCAGTCCCTGACCCTGCCAGCGCGGATCGAGATCATAGGCAAGTTCGCCGCGGCCATGTGACAGGTCGATTCCGTTCAGGCCAACGGTGCCGATCAGCTGGCTGTCGGCGCCCACCAGCGCCCAGCGCTGGTCCGTTGCCGTGGGCAGGTAACCGGCGATCTGGCAGCGCAGTGCTCTTTCGGAAACGTCGCCCCAGCTGGTGTGCTCGGTCACGCCCGGCAGCGAGAGATAGCCGGCCCAGGCGGCAGCCTCATCCACGTGCAGTGGACG
>NZ_JASJSQ010000126.1:0-12132 GCF_030236855.1 Stenotrophomonas maltophilia group sp. Smal13 | reverse complement strand
CCGCGAACCCACCCCGCCCGGCCCAATCACATGAAACGTATTCCGCGACCAAGCCACGAGGGGCTGCGCCGTTGGCTGGAACCTACGGCCACCAGCCACGCCCGAACCGGGCGAAATGATCGGCCGCGCGCTCGAACGGGTTGCGCGCACTCACCCCGCCACACAGCAGGTACACCGGCAGGTACAGCGGCCCCAGCACCATGTATTGGTACACGTGCGCGCGTTCGTGGTCATCCAGCCGGATCAGCGGCTCCACGCCCCACCCCGCCTGGTGCGCATAGGTGCGGCAGGAAATGCCCAGGTCATGGCCGGTATGCAGGATCACGTTGCCCAGGGTGATCGCCCCGCCTGGTCCCCACGGCCAGCGATCGAACACCAACGCGCTGTCACGGCCGCTCCAACGCAGCGTCGCCCCGCCAAGCATGCCGGCCAGGCCGCCGATCACGCCGAGCAGGGAATTGGGGGACGTCCACACCGCGCCCAGCACCTGCAGCGCGCGCAGCCAGACCGGCCAGGGCGTCACGGGAGTCTTCAATCGGCCTCGTTGGGAATCAGCAGCCACAGGATCAGGTAGACCAGGATGCCGGGGAAGGCCGCCGAGCCGATCGAGACCAGCACGAACACGATCCGCACCAGCGTGGGGTTCCAGCCGAAGCGGTGGGCGATGCCGCCCATCACGCCGGCAATCATGCGGTCGTTCAATGAACGCGACAGCGTGCGCGGCGTGGTGTTCATGGCGGTTCTCCTGGGCTACGGGAAAAGCAGTCGAGCAAGGCTCGACTCTACACCGCCCCTATGTCTACGGAGCGCGGTGGCGCAGGGCCTGCAGGCGTGCGCCGAACCAGGCGGCTGCAGTCTGTTCAGGCTGCCCCGGGCACTGGATGCGATAGGGCTTGCCGCTCATGCTGCTCTGGCTGGCGGCGCGCTCGATGAACTGCTCGGCGCTGTCCACCATGTCCTTCTTCAGCAGGTAGTCGTACTTGCGCTGCAGGTGCGCGCGCGCATCGCTGCCGTCGTACCAGCTGCCATTGCGCTGGAACCGGCACTGGGAGCCGTCCAGGCTGGAGATCAGCTGGGCGATCTCCCGGCGTGCATCCGTACTGGGTGCGGCGTGGGCAACAGGTGCTGCCAGCAGCAGCGTGGCAAGCAGCATCGAAATCCTTTGCGACATCATCACCCTCCATGCAGTCGAGCATGGCTCGACTCTACAAAAAAAAAAGAAACCGGCTTTACGCGTCGCGCGCTTTCAGCCAGCCATCGATCGTGGCCGGCACTTCGCGCTGCGCGCGACCGGACACGTAGATGCCGATATGGCCGCCACGGAAACTGGACTCAGTGTAATCCTCGGTGCCCAGGCGTCCACGCATCGCGCGCGAGGCATCCGGCGGCACCAGATGGTCCTGCTCGGCGTAGATGTTCAGTACCGGCAGGGTCACCTTCGACAGATCCACCGCCTCTTCGCCGATCCGCACCGTGCCGTTCATCAGCCCGTTGCCCTGGTAGAACTGCTTGATGAAGTCGCGGAACGCCTCGCCGGCCAGGTCCGGTGAATCGAAGATCCACTTCTCCATCCGCAGGAAATCCTCCAGCGCAGCCTTGTCATCGAGGATGTCGAGCAGGCCGACGTACTTCTGCACGTTCAGGCGGAACGGCTTGAGCATCAGGTAACTGGCATTCATCAGGTCGGCCGGGATGTTGCCCAGCGTGTCAACCAACAGGTCCACATCCACCTGCCGCGCCCAGTGCGAGAGCATGTTGTCGGCGGTGTGGAAATCGACCGGGGTGACCATGGTGATCAGCTTGCCCAGCTTCTGCCGGCGCAGCGCGGCGTAGCACAGCGCGAACACGCCGCCCTGGCAGATGCCGAGCAGGTCGACCGGTCCACCAATGCGCGCGCGCAGCGCATCGACCGCGCCATCGATGTAGCGCAGCAGATAGTCCTCCAGGGTCTGGAAGCGCTCCGAGCGATCCGGGTAACCCCAGTCCAGCACGTAGACGTCCTGCCCCAGCGCCAGCAGCTTCTGCACCAGTGAGCGATCGGCCTGCAGGTCGACCATGTACGGCCGGTTGACCAGCGCGTAGACGATCAGCAACGGCGTGCGCCGGGTCGGTGCCTGTTCGCCGACGAAGCGGTACAGCACCACCTTGCCGTCGCGCCAGACTTCCTCGCGGGCGGTGACGCCATAGTCCACGTCTTCCACCTGCGGCAGCAGCTTCAGCCCTTCCATCAGCTTGCGCTGCATGGCCAGGGTTTCCTGCATCAGGTCATCGGCGTTGAAGCCCAGCGGTCCTTTCATCGGTCACGCGTCCGCGTGGAAGTACGGGGCGCTGCCTTTGGTGCAGCCCTTTTCGCAGGCGCCTTTTTCGCAGCCGCCTTCTTTGCCGGCGCGGCCTTCTTCGCGGCCTTGCGCGCGACCGGCTTCACCTTCGCCGGCGCCGGCTGTGCCACCGGATCGACCTCGCCCGTACCGGCCATGGCCACCACCTGTGCCTGCAGGCGGCGCAGGCTGCGCTCCAGCTCGGCGATGCGGCGGTGCGCGGCGTCCATCTCACTGCGGGTCGGCAGGCCGATCCGTTCACTCATTTGTTCCACCTCGCGCTGCAGGCCGGCGCGCAGGCGCATCTGAGCGTTGCCCAGCGCGGCATACACCTGTTGGAATGGTTCGGACATGGCGACCTTGGCGTAGGCCTCCTCGGCCACTTCGATCCACAGGTCGAACATTGCGCGGGCGCTGGTCAGCTGGCTGCCCGGCTGCTCGTGCTCGGCCAGGCGCTGCTCGAACAGCGCGAAGGCCTCGTCCAGTGCCTGCTTGATCTGATCGACGTAGGCGCGTGAATGCTGCTGGTATTCCTCCTGCGCCCGCAGCAGCGCCTGCCAGCGCGCCTGGTGCTCGCGGCCGGGCCCGAACGCCGGGCTCTGCAGCCACGGACCGGCCTGCAGCTGGAACTGCTGCAGCCAGGCGGCAAACTCCGGTACAGCGGCGCCAGCGTGGGTGCTGCCACGGGCGCCCTGCAGCATCCACTGCAGCATGCCGTCGCCCTGCCCCTGCACCGCCTCGCGCCAGGCTTGTGCCACGTCGGCACTGCTGGCGTCGCGGCCGGCGAAACGCGCGGCCACTTCCTGCATGGTGCCGTACCAGCTGCCCGCCTGTTCGCGGAAGCGGCGCACGGCATCTTCCGGCGCGCCCTGCCCCTGCTCGGGCAACAGCTGGCCCCACCAGTCGAACAGCCGTTGCCAGCTGCCGGGATCGTCACCGGCCGGCGCACCGGGCGTGCTGGCGTGGCGCAGGGCATCGCCCCAGGCGCCGAAGTACTGCCGGGCCAGGGTTTCGAAATCACTGCTGCCGGCGTCGTGGGCCGAGCTGGTCATCGCAGGCCTCCGCAGGGCTGGCTCATGGCTTGGGGATACGCAGGGTCTTGCTGATCATCAGCGACCCGGACAGGGCGAACAACAGCACCATCGGGTGCAGCTGCCACGGGCCGATCTGCCACTGGCCGAACCAGATGTTCTGGCCGATGGCATCGGTACCGGCGGCGATCGCCAGCACGATCACCAGCACCAGGCTGGTCGGGATCGGGGTGCCCTCGAAATACGCGACCTTGCCCTCGTCGCCGGCCAGCGCCTCTGCGGTGACGTTGTAGCGCGCCAGGCGGCTGACGCCGCAGCAGACGAAATAGCTCAGCACCAGCCAGTCCCAGCCGCCCTGCATGCCGCAGGCGTAGGCCAGCGCCGCCGGGGCCACACCGAAGGAGATCACGTCGGACAGCGAGTCCAGCTCGCGGCCCAGGGTGGAGCTGGACTTGCGCCAGCGCGCGATGCGCCCGTCGAGGGCGTCGAAGATGAAGGCCAGCGGGATCAGCGCCATGCCGAACAGCAGGTAGCCGCGCTCGCCATCCTGCAGGAAGCGCATCGCGGCAAACACCGCACCGGTGCCGCAGAAAGCATTGGCCAGGGTGAACCAGTCGGCCAGCTGGAATTCGCGCAGCATCGAGAAGTGACGTTTCATGGAGTCTCACGGAGCATCAAGGCCCACAGGTTACCGCGAGCGCCGCCGCTGGCGACAGCGTTGGCAGGCCCCAGCCTTCACCGCTCCCTCACCTGTCCTCACCGGCGGTGAATTTTTCGCCACCCATCTTGACAGCCTAGGGGGGTGGCGCCTGTCGCGGCTTATCCACAAAGTTGCCCACGCGTAATCCACACCCCCTGTGGACAACCAGATCTCACCGACTGCGACGCTGGACATTTCCTCATCACCCCGAAGCGGGGTTTCCCTACTTCCCAAGCCACAAGGTCGGCGCTATGGTCACCGGCGGACCCGCCGCCGCCACGTCCGAAACTCTGCAACGGACGATGATGATGCTGGATGCTCCCACTCTGGCCGCACAGCTGCGGCAGCCCCATGGCGAGGCCGCGCTGGCGGTGGCTGACTCGATGAACCGCAGCAACGGCGCACTCAACCTGGCCGCGATCGGGCTGCTGGCCGTCGGTACTGGCGAACGGGTCCTGGAGATCGGCCCCGGCAATGCGGCCTTCGCGCCGCTGATGCTGCAGGCCACCGGCAGCCACTATCTGGGTATTGAGCTGTCCACCGCCATGGTCGAGGCCGGCAACCAGCGCCTGGCCAGCGCCGGGTTGGCCGAGCGTGCCGCGATGCAACACGGCGACGCTCATGCGCTGCCGGTCGCCGATGCCGCGATGGATGCCGCGCTGGCGGTCAACACCCTGTACTTCTGGCCGAACCTGGCGCCGGTGCTGGACGAGCTGGCGCGGGTGCTGCGCCGGGGCGGCCGCCTGTGCCTGGCCTTTGGCGACGCCAGCTTCATGCGCAGCCTGCCATTTGCTGCCGACTTCCAACTGCATGAGCTGGACGCGGTGAAGCTGGCGCTGCGTGTGTCGGGCTTCCGCGTCTCGGCCTGGCGCAGCCACCGGGAATCCGCAGCCGGCAATGACGGCCAGATCCGCGAAAAGCACTTCCATCTGCTGCTGGCACAGCGGCGCTGAAGTGGTAGAGCCGGCCGCTGGCCGGCTGCCCCGGCCGTTCCGCGTTGCCGGCCAGCGGCCGGCACTACCCAGCCCGCACCCGCCGCCAGCGAGCGAAACAGAACACCTGCATCACCAGTGGCCGGCCCACCGCAGCCGCCGCGACGGCGACGATCCGGCCGCGTGGTAGAGCCGGCCGCTGGCCGGCTGCCCGGACCATTCCGGGTTGCCGGCCAGCGGCCGGTATTACCCGCCTTGCACCCGGCGCCGCCAACGCGCGAAGCAGAACACCTGCATCACCAGCATCGCCAGCAACCCCAGCGGCCACGCGCACCACAGGCCGGCCAAACCATGCCGCGCCTGCAACCACATCGCCAACGGCAGCTCCAGCAGCAGTACCGCTGCCATGCCCAGCAACGCTGGCAGCAAAACCGTGCCGCTGCCGCGCATTACCCCGACCAGCACCGCGCTGCCTCCCATCGCCAGCACGCCCCATACCACCGTGCGCAGCTGCGATGCGGCCAATTCGCGCACCTCTGCGGCCGCAAGAATCAGCCCGGTCAGCCAGGGCGCCAGCGCCATCACCAGCAGCACCACCACGCTCAGCATCGCCAGCCCAAGCAGCACACCGGTGCGAGCGATGGCGGGCAGCCGTGCCGTACGCCCCGCACCCATCGCATGCGCCGCGAGGATGGTGGCGGTGATCCCCAGCGACATCGCCGGCAGTTGCACCCAGCTCATCAACTGGTTGACCGCACCGTAGGCGGCCGTGGCCGTGTAGCCGTAGCGGTTGACCCAGCCCAGCAACACGATTTCGGCAATGGCCAGGCTGAGCATCTGCAGCGATGACGGTACGCCGATGCGCAGCATCGCGCGGATGAGCACGCCATCGAAACGGATGGCACGCAGCAGCTCACGTCCCGGCGCCAACGGGTGCTCCATCCTCTGCCACCGCCACATAAGCCAGGCCAGGGCCAGCAGCGAGGCAAATGCCGCCGAGACTGCCGCACTGGCCGAACCCAGCTGCGGCGGGCCGACCCAGCCGAGGATCAGCAGCGGCGTGCACAGCAGGCCGACCACCGTGGCCAGCAGCAGCGCATGCAGCGGTGTCTTCGCATCGCCCACCGCGCGGCTCACCGCAGTGGCCAGCCACAGCAGGAAGAACACCGGTGCCGTCAGCAGCAGCACGCGTGCGTAGACAATGGACTCACTGAGGACCGCTGCCGGCGTGCCCAACGCCGCCAGCAGTTGTGGCGCGAAACCGCCGCCCAGGGCCATCACCAGCACCGACAACAGCAGGATCAGCGCCACCGCGCTGCCAGCCACGGCGCGTGCCTGCTGGGGGCGGCCCGCGCCCCAGGCCTGGCCGATCAGCACCATCGCACCGGTCGCCAGGCCCATTACCAAGGCCAACAGCAGGAAGAAGACCGGGAAGAACGCAGCCGCTGCAGCCACTGCCTGTGTGCCAAGCAGATGGCCGAGGTAGATGTTGTCCAGCGTGCCTGCGGCCAGCTGCAGCGCGTTGGTCAGCAGCATCGGCAACAGCAGGGTCAGGTAGGTGCGCCACAGTGGTGGTGCAACCGGGGGCGTCGGATGTACAGGGGTGCTCATGGGGTTCTCTGGGCAAAGCGCCGCCCTGCCCGGCGTTTCCGCCAGCAAAGCACGCACAGGGGAAGCGGGCCTGGACCCGCGGTCAGGTGGCGCCGTCGCTCAGCAACGGCGCGATGGCTCAGCCGTCGGCGTGGTCCGCAGGATCGTCGAAGGCCAGGCGCAGAGCGTGGGCGCGCACATCCGCGGGCCAACTCCGCAACGCCGCTTCCAGGCCCGCGCGGTCATGCGCGAACAGGACGCGGATGGCTTCCTCGAAGCCAGGCAGGTCACCAGCGATGGCCTGCAGGAAGTGATAGGCACGCTCGCTGTCACGACGCTGGCGGTCCTTGTCAGCACCGGCACGGCTGGCCGCCTCCACCAGCCTGCGCAGCACCACCGAGGCACCGCCAGGCTGCTCGGCCAGCCACGCCCAATGGCGCGGCAGCAAGGTCACTTCTCGGGCGACCACACCCAGCTTGGGGCGGCCACGGCCTCGCGGGGCAACAGGCGCGTCTTCAGGAGCGATTCCGGCGTCCGCTTGCACGGCCGATGGGAACGCGGCAGCCACCCGCGAAAGCAGTTCTGCGTCGCTGCCACGCGTATCGAAATCACGGGTGCGGCCGGTGGCGTTGTCGAACACCAGCAGCGGACCGGCAGCGTTGTCGACACGCAGCTGCTTCAACGCCAGCGCGGCCACTTCCGGCGTACCGGAAGCGACCAGGCGATGGCCGTCGAAACAACTGAAGGGAGGAAGTCGGGACGCAGGCATGGCAACGGCATCAGAGGCGATGCGCGAATATTGCCCGGGTAATTCTCCGCCGTCAATATTGCCCGGGTATTAATTTGCCAGAAGAGCGTGCCGACCAAAGGTTGGCAGCTACCCGATTTCCCGGCTCACAGGCGGCTGAAGGACCAGCTCACCATACGCCCGTCCTTGTACGGCATCACGCCGTGGAACGGGCGCGGGTCGGCGTCGAACACCAGCGGCAGGAAGTTGCGGTCGCCCTCCCACATCGGCAGGGTGTCCAGCTTGTCCAGGTCCACCCACTCCAGCGTGCCTTCGTGGTTGCCGCCGTGCGGGGTGCCCTCGAATCCATCGATGACGAACACGAAACCCAGCCAATCCTCGCCGTGCTTGCCGAAGCCTGGCCAGCTGATGGTGCCGCGCAGGCGCATGCCGGTGCAGTCGATGCCGGCTTCCTCGGCGATCTCGCGGCGCATGCTGGCCGCCACATCCTCGTCCGCTTCGATCTTGCCGCCCAGGCCGTTGTACTTGCCCAGGTGGTGGTCACCGGGACGGGTATTGCGGTGGATCATCAGCACCTGGCGACGATCAGGCGACAGCACATAGCCCAGGGTGGCGACGATCGGGGTGTACGGCATGGGGCAGCATCCAGCGGCAGGTCAGCCGTGGATTATGGCCGATCAGCGCACCAGCGACAGGCGACGCTCGGCAGGCGCACTGGCGCCGTCGGGATCGCGGCGCAGGGTGGCCACGCCGTGGCCGCGCTCGGCCAGGTATTCCAGCCACTTGCCGAGGAAGGTGTTCATCCGCATGCGGTGGCTGATCAGCTCCGCCGGCGGCGGATACAGGCCCATCGTGTCCTGCCAGCGGCGGCCTACGTAGCAATGGGTGGTCTCGGCCTGGCGCGCGTCACGGTACAGACGCACATAGGCCGACGGATCCGGCTCACCGGTGACCGGGTCGGCCAGGTCGTAGGTCAGGCGCAGTTCCACCGTGTAGCGGTGGCACTCGATCACGTCCAGGCGGACATCCAGGCCGTCGCCGATCGAGGAAATGTAGCTGCCCGCCACCAGTCCGGCCGGTTCGAACAGGCGCACCAGATGGCGGTAGTTTTCCGCGTACAGGCCCATGAGCCAGCTCAGCCGGCTCAGGCGGGGAATGCGTTCGGTGCGGGGCAAGGCTCGGGCCATGGGTCGATCCTACACGTTGGTGCTTCAACGTGGGGGCGCGCACGTGCAAGCCAACCCCTGGGTAGTGCCGGCCGCTGGCCGGCAGCTCTGCATCGCGGCCGAGGGTTCATCCACCAGCCGGCCAGCGGCCGGCTCTACCAGATGAGGATCAATACAGCTCGCGCTGCAGCCCCAGCGTGGCCAGCACCTTGCTGGAAATCTCCTCGATCGAGGTATGGGTGGTGCTCAGGGTCGGGATCCGCTCCATCTGGAACATCACCTCGGCCGCAGCCACCTCGCGCTTGCAGGTGTCCAGGTTTGCGTAGCGCGAGTTCGGGCGGCGCTCCTGGCGGATCTGCTGCAGCCGGTCCGGGTCGATGGTCAGGCCGAACAGCTTGCGCCGGTAGTTGCGCAGGCGTGGCGGCAGGCGGTCGCTTTCCAGGTCTTCGTCGGTCAGCGGGTAATTGGCCGCGCGCACCCCGTAATGCAGGGCCAGGTAGATGCAGGTGGGCGTCTTGCCGGCGCGTGACACCGCCACCAGGATCACGTCGGCATCGTCGTAGTTCACCGCGATGCCGTCGTCATGGGTCAGGGCGAAGTTCATCGCGTTGATGCGGCGGTGGTAGGTGTCGAAATCGACCATGCCGTGGGCCTGGCCGACCCGGGCCAGGCGCGGACTGGCCAGTTCACGCTCCAGCGGCTCGATGAACGGTGCGAACACATCCAGCATCAGCGCCCCGCTGTCGGCCAGGATCAGGCTCAGGCTCTGGTCCACGCAGGAGTTCACCACGATCGGCCGGACCTGGTACCGCTCCCCTGCCGCCTGGATCCGGGCGCAGGCTTCACGCGCTTTTTCGGGGTCGTCGACAAACGACATGCGATCGGTAATGAAGCTGAACCCGGAGAACTGGGTAAGCAGGCTATGCCCAATGGTTTCAGCGGTGATACCGGTTCCATCGGAAACGTAGAACACCGGACGGATGGTCGACATGCGCGCTTTTACCCCCTACGAAGCCTAAAAAGGCCGCCAGCACAAGCTTGTGCCGACGGTACTCTGCCCGGCATCATATCGGCTTCTTCCTACGGACGCGGCCATTCCAGCCCGCCTCGGGCGATGGCCAAACGGAGCATCGCGCTTGAACGAGAACATCCTGTGGTTGCACGAACTGCGTCTGGCCGATCTGGCCCGCGTAGGCGGCAAGAATTCGTCGCTGGGCGAGATGATCGGCAACCTGGCCGGTCTGGGCGTTTCGGTGCCGGGCGGTTATGCCACCACCGCTGAAGCCTTCAAGGACTTCATCGCGCACAACGATCTGTCCAAGCGCATCTTCGACAAGCTGGCCACGCTGGACGTCGAGGACGTCAACGCGCTGACCGCAGCGGGCAAGGAAATCCGCACCTGGGTGATCGATGCCCCGCTGCAGCCGCAGCTGGACCAGGACATCCGCACCGCCTACGCCCAGTTGAGCGCCGACAATGGCGGCGGCGACGTGGCCGTGGCCGTGCGTTCGTCGGCCACCGCCGAGGATCTGCCGGATGCCTCCTTCGCCGGCCAGCAGGAAACCTTCCTCAACGTCACCGGTGCCGACGATGTCGTGCACAAGGTCAAGGAAGTGTTCGCCTCGCTGTACAACGACCGTGCCATCGCCTATCGCGTGCACCACGGTTTCAAGCATGAGGACGTGTTCCTGTCCGCCGGCGTGCAGCTGATGGTGCGTTCGGGCGTCGGTTCCTCCGGCGTGCTGTTCACCCTGGACACCGAGTCCGGCTTCCGCGATGTGGTGTTCGTCACCTCGTCCTTCGGCCTGGGCGAAATGGTCGTGCAGGGCGCGGTCAACCCGGACGAGTACTACGTCTACAAGCCCACCCTGCAGGCCGGCAAGCCGGCGATCCTGCGCCGCTCGCTCGGCAGCAAGGCCATCCGCATGGTGTATTCGGATGTTCCGGGTGAGCGCGTCAGGATCGAGGACACTCCGGTCGAACTGCGCAACACCTTCTCGATCAGCGACGAGGACGTGCAGGAACTGTCCAAGCAGGCGCTGGTCATCGAAAAGCACTACGGCCGCCCGATGGACATCGAGTGGGCCAAGGACGGTGTCAGCGGCAAGCTGTTCATCGTGCAGGCGCGCCCGGAAACGGTGAAGTCGCGCAGCCATGCCACCCAGATCGAGCGCTTCGCGCTGACCGAAAAGGGCGGCAATGTGCTGGCCGAAGGTCGTGCCGTCGGTGCCAAGATCGGTTCGGGCGTGGCCCGCGTGGTCAAGACGCTGGACGACATGAACCGCGTGCAGCCGGGCGACGTGCTGATCGCCGACATGACCGATCCCGATTGGGAGCCGGTGATGAAGCGCGCCTCGGCCATCGTCACCAACCGTGGTGGCCGTACCTGCCACGCCGCGATCATCGCGCGCGAGCTGGGCGTGCCGGCCGTGGTCGGTTCGGGCAATGCCACCAAGGTGATCGAAGATGGCCAGCTGGTCACCGTCAGCTGCGCTGAAGGCGATACCGGCTTCATCTACGAAGGCAAGCTCGGCTTCGAGCGCACCACCACCGATCTGGGCAACATGCCGCCGGCACCGCTGAAGATCATGATGAACGTGGCCAACCCGGAACGTGCCTTCGACTTCGGCCAGCTGCCGAACGCCGGCATCGGCCTGGCCCGTCTGGAAATGATCATCGCCAGCCACATCGGCATCCACCCGAACGCGCTGCTGGAATACGACCGCCAGGATGCGGCAACCAGGAAGAAGATCGACGAGAAGATCGCCGGCTATGGTGATCCGGTCAGCTTCTACGTGGATCGCCTGGCCGAAGGCATCGCCACCCTCACCGCCTCGGTCGCACCGAACGCCGTGATCGTGCGCCTGTCGGACTTCAAGTCCAACGAGTACGCCAACCTGATCGGCGGCAGCAACTACGAGCCGCACGAAGAGAACCCGATGATCGGCTTCCGCGGCGCCAGCCGTTACGTCGATCCGAGCTTCTCGGCCGCCTTCGCGCTGGAGTGCAAGGCCGTGCTGCGCGTGCGCAACGAAATGGGCCTGGACAACCTGTGGGTCATGATTCCGTTCGTGCGCACCCTGGAAGAAGGCCGCAAGGTCATCGAGGTGCTGGAACAGAACGGCCTGAAGCAGGGCGAGAACGGCCTGAAGATCATCATGATGTGCGAAGTGCCGTCCAACGCACTGCTCGCCGATGAGTTCCTGGAGATCTTCGACGGCTTCTCGATCGGCTCCAACGACCTGACCCAGCTCAGCCTGGGCCTGGACCGCGATTCGTCGATCGTCGCGCACCTGTTCGACGAACGTAACCCGGCAGGGACGAAGCTGCTGTCGATGGCGATCAAGTCGGCACGTGCCAAGGGCAAGTACGTCGGCATCTGCGGCCAGGGCCCGTCCGATCATCCGGATCTGGCCGAATGGCTGATGCAGGAAGGCATCGAGTCGGTGTCGCTGAACCCGGACACCGTGGTCGACACCTGGCTGCGCCTGGCCAAGCTGAAGGCGAACGGCTGAGACCGTGATTGCTGAGGGCTGACGTCGCTTTCATCGGCGCCGGCCCATACTTCAGCTGCATGCAAGCCCCGCCTCTGCGGGGCTTGTTGTTTCTGGCGTCTGCGCGCGCCACCTCCCCCGCTGCAAAGGAGC
>NZ_JASJSQ010000125.1:0-12289 GCF_030236855.1 Stenotrophomonas maltophilia group sp. Smal13 | reverse complement strand
TCCGTCCAATCTCCGCCAAGCATGCTCAAGCTTCACGATTTTTGCAACAGAGCCGTATTTGCCATGCAAAGGTCGCAGACGAAGCGGGGGTGGTGCGTGACACCCTGAAATCCTTCGCCGAGATCGGGGGCGCCCTGGTCGATGCACAGGATGATGGCCAGCCGCTGGGCGATGTCATCGCGAGTGGGTCAGGGTGGGACGGCTTAAAAACCCTTGTTGCAATGGCAACCAGGCTGACCGCCACCATGGCCGACGATCCGCTCAATCATGTGCTCGACGGTTATCACCGCTTCCGCCGATACGCTCCACGCATGTTGCGCCTGCTCGATCTGCGAGCTGCGCCCGTTGCACTGCCGCTTCTGGAAGCGGTGACGGCCCTTCGTACCGGTTTGAACGATGCCGCGATGACCAGCTTCTTGCGGCCCAGCTCGAAATGGCATCGCCACCTTCGGGCCCAGAGGGCTGGCGACGCTCGCCTATGGGAGATCGCGGTGCTGTTCCATCTGCGCGATGCGTTCCGCTCCGGAGATGTCTGGCTTACTAGGTCCCGGCGCTATGGCGATCTGAAACACGCACTCGTTCCGGCACAATCCATCGCGGAAGGCGGTCGTCTCGCTGTGCCATTGCGGCCGGAGGAATGGCTGGCAGACCGGCAAGCTCGCCTCGACATGCGGTTGCGCGAGCTTGGCCGTGCCGCTCGCGCAGGCACGATCCCGGGCGGGTCGATTGAAAACGGCGTTCTGCATATCGAGAAACTCGAAGCCGCCGCGCCGACAGGCGCCGAAGATCTGGTGCTCGATCTCTACAAGCAGATCCCGCCCACGCGCATCACCGATCTCCTGCTGGAGGTGGATGCGGCGACCGGCTTCACCGAAGCGTTCACCCATCTGCGCACAGGAGCACCCTGCGCTGACCGGATCGGGCTAATGAACGTTATCTTGGCGGAAGGGATCAACCTCGGCTTGCGCAAAATGGCGGATGCGACAAACACCCACACCTTCTGGGAATTGATCCGCATTGGACGGTGGCATGTCGAGGGCGAAGCCTATGACCGGGCGCTGGCCATGGTGGTCGAGGCACAGGCAGCGTTACCCATGGCCCGGTTCTGGGGCATGGGCACGTCGGCTTCGAGCGACGGACAGTTCTTCGTCGCTACAGAGCAAGGTGAGGCCATGAACCTGGTCAACGCGAAATATGGCAATACCCCGGGCCTGAAAGCCTATAGCCACGTCTCCGACCAATATGCGCCGTTCGCAACCCAGGTGATTCCTGCAACGGCAAGCGAAGCGCCTTACATCCTCGATGGCCTGCTGATGAACGATGCTGGACGCCATATCCGCGAGCAGTTCACCGACACGGGCGGCTTCACCGATCACGTCTTTGCCGCATGTGCCATTCTCGGCTACCGGTTCGCTCCGCGCATCCGCGACCTGCCATCCAAACGGCTCTACGCGTTCAATCCGTCGGCCGCCCCGGCGCACCTGCGAGCGTTGATCGGCGGAAAGGTCAACCAAGCCATGATCGAGCGCAATTGGCCCGACATCCTGCGCATCGCCGCCACCATTGCTGCCGGGACCGTCGCGCCAAGCCAGATTCTGCGGAAACTCGCCTCCTATCCGCGGCAGAACGAGCTCGCGACAGCCCTGCGGGAAGTCGGTCGCGTCGAGCGCACCCTGTTCATGATCGACTGGATTCTGGATGCCGAACTCCAACGGCGTGCCCAGATCGGGCTCAACAAAGGCGAAGCTCATCATGCGCTGAAGCGGGCAATCAGCTTCCACCGCCGCGGTGAAATCCGCGACCGTTCCGCCGAAGGCCAGCATTACCGCATCGCCGGCATGAATCTGCTCGCCGCCATCATCATCTTCTGGAACACCATGAAGCTCGGCGAGGTCGTTGCAAACCAGAAACGCGATGGAAAGCTGCTATCGCCCGATCTCTTGGCCCATGTTTCGCCGCTCGGATGGGAACACATCAATCTCACCGGAGAATATCGCTGGCCAAAGCCTTAGCGTAGGATTCCGCCCCCTCCCGCAAACGACCCCGTGTCGTCGGTCGATCTAGGCAAGCAGATCGGATCGGACGGCGCGACATGGCTGGACCGGCGATTGGTCCATGGCGAAACGGCCGACCTTGCGCCGACCGGCTTCGGCCAGCAGGTGCGCGAGGCCATGGACCAGCGCCGCGAGCATCACATCGAACAGGGCGACGCCACCCGAGCGCGGAACGGCCGCATCTTCTATCGGCGCAACCTTCTCGCCACCTTGCGCGAGCGCGAGGTTGCCCGCGTCGGCGCGGAGATGGCCGAGAGCAAGGGGCTGCCGTTCCGCGCCGCCACGGACGGCGAGAACGTCAGCGGCAAGTTCACCGGCACCGTGCAGCTATCGAGTGGCAAGTTCGCCGTGGTCGAGCAATCCCATGAATTTACCTTAGTCCCGTGGCGGCCGGTCATCGACCGCCAGCTCGGCCGCGAGGTCATGGGCGTCGTGCAGGGCGGATCGGTTTCGTGGCAGTTGGGAAAGCAAAGAGGGCTAAGCATCTAGGTATCACCCTTATGCCTCAAACCTCGACGAGATAGTTCACGCTCATTTCGGTCTTGCCGGAGGGAACAATCTCTGGCCGGGCTTCACCCACCTGTTCAAATCCCGCGTTGAGAAGAACCCGCTCCGATGCAGGGTTTTCTTGAACCGTTCGAGCGCGGAGCTTTCTCAGGCCCAACTTGCGGGCCATTTCCACGGCCATCGCGAGCGCGCGACCCGATACCTTTCGGCCACGATGCTCCGGCGCGACCCAATAGCCAATCTCCGCGTCATGCGGTTTCACGTCAAAGATCACCAGACTTCCGAGAAACGAATCCGAGGGAGCATCCGAGATTGTCAGGACGGCCAAGGTTCCATCGCGCAATCCGTCTGCAATCGTACCCCGGATCATGTCACGAACGATCTGCGGCGTATATTCGTCCAACGGCAGGTGAGCGAAGTGCTTGACCGAAGCATCGTTCGTCCCGGCGGCATATGCTTCCGCATCTGCATCCGACATGGCTCTGATCGTCACCACGCCATCTGAGATCGGCAAGACGGCGAGGAAATTTCGATCTGCCAAGCCGCCATGGGTATCGTTTTGATTGCTCATTCTTGCTTCCGCTCTTGTCTCGATTGTTTCCATCTTCGGCGCAATGCAGCGCCCGCTATCCGTGCGCGGCGTTCCGATGGACTCGCCACACAGTGCGATAGATCGATGATCGTTGACTCGAACAATGTTCGATTGATAGAGTGATGCACTAGGACACGCTCGACTGTCAAGTTTGCGGGAGTAGGAATGACTAAGAACGGACCATCGCAGACGGAGCGCGGTTCCTCGACGATTTGGCTGAAACCAGCCAAGCGAGTGCGCGACGTTCCCGGGCTGACGCGGGACCGCATCGTCCAAGCCGCTGTCGAGATTCTAGACATGCGGGGCCAAGACGGCCTGACGATCCGCAAACTGGCGGAACATCTGAACGCCGGTGCCGCATCCCTCTACTGGCATGTCGAGACACGCGACGATGTGCTTGAACTGGCACTGGATAGCGTTCTCGGTGAAATCCCTCTGCCAACAGAACCGTTGAAATGGGACAAGGAGTTGATCCGCTTCCTAACAGAATGGCGGCAGACGCTTCTACGGCATCCTTGGTCAACCAGCCTGTTCGGCTTCCGGCCGCTGCTCGGTCCCAATGCCTTGGTCCGATCCGAACATCTTCGCGCAACCCTCGCAAGGGCGGGATTGCCGAAGGCCGACATTATCCATGCGGGATACACATTATCGAACTTCATGCTCGGATCGGTCGCGACGCAAGTAGCATGGCAAGCCGGCGACGAAGCTGCAACCCGTGCGCGCATCGCCACTTTCCTTCGGGATCACGCGGCCGAATATCCAGCCCTTTCCTCGCAGATCGAGAGCGAACCCGATGATTGGGGCGAGAGCTTTTCGCGTGGGTTAGGCTGGATAATCCGTTCCTTCGCTACCTCATAGGGTGGCGAATATGCGACGGCGGAAACAGTCAACATCACTGACCGACCGCCAATGGGGGATGCCGACCGCGCTTGGATCGCGTATTCCCCTTGCCTCGCTCATCCAGACGATTGCCGTCGCCGAATATCTCAACTTTCGACACGCCGCCAATGCGCTCGGTGTGGCGCAATCCAGCGTCAGCGCCCGCGTGAAGGCGCTGGAGGACGATCTTGGCATCCTCGTGTTCGAGCGCCATGCGCGCGGCGTTCGCCTGACAGAAGCCGGACGCCATTTTGTCGAGCGGATCGCGGCCGGCATCGACCAACTTGACCATGCCGTGAAGACCGCCGGCATGGCGGCAGCCGGCGAAAGCGGTCGGCTTCGCATCGGTATCCATGCCCTGATTCCACACAGCTTCCTCGCAAACTTGATCGACCAATACCGCGAAGACCACCCCGGCATCGAGGTCGAAATCGCCGAGGGCACGGCCCGCGATACCGTCATGCAGCTTCGCGCCGACATGCTCGACATAGTTTTTGTGGCCGGCACGCCCGAACTGCCCGACTGCAATTCCCGCCGCATCTGGACGGAACCGCTGGTCGCCGTTCTGTCGGAGCGGCACCGTCTCGCCGGGCAGGCAAGCGTCACATGGGCCGATCTGGTCGGCGAGACGTTCCTAGTCCGGCATGGCGGCACCGGCCCGCAAGCGCATGACCATATCGTTTTGCGCCTCGCCGGGCGCTGGCCCGCGCCGTCGATTCTGCGTTTCGACGTGGGGCGCGGCACCCTGTTGTCCATGGTCGGACAGGGGTTCGGCATCACCATCGTCGGGGCAGCCACGGCGCTGCTGCCAACGTCCGGCGTCGTCTTCCTGCCGTTCGCCGACGAGCCGGAACCGATTACGTTCTCGGCCATCTGGTCGCCGTCCAACCGCAGCGCCACGCTGAAAAATCTGCTCTGCCTCGCCAGCCACATGGGGCAGATCGCCCGCACCGACTGAATCTAGCCGCTGGCGGCCGGTCATCGACCGCCAGTTCGGCCGCGAGGTCATGGGCGTCGTGCAGGGCGGATCGGTGTTGTGGCGGTTGGGGCGGCAAAGGGGGTTGGGACTTTAGAGCACCTGAAACGGCGTTGCGACACCGGCGCTATTCGGATAGGATAGATATTCGTATTGCCAAATGTGGGGCTATCAGCATGGGAAACGCCAAGTCAGCCGACAAGTAAGCCGCAACAACAAGCACTGTTGTTGCGGCGTTCTGTAAGATCAATCCCAATCTGATTGTTGACGAGCAGACGCCGCCCGGAATCCTTAATCGAGCGGTTGATTCGTCATGACTATCACACGCCCCGCGTGGGCTTATACGTTGCCGGCAGCCCTGCTGCTGATGGCTCCCTTCGACATCCTCGCGTCACTGGCGATGGATATTTATCTCCCCGTCGTCCCAGCGATGCCCGGCATCCTGAACACGACGCCATCCATGATCCAGCTCACGTTGAGCCTCTACATGGTTATGCTCGGCGTGGGGCAGGTGATCTTTGGCCCAATATCGGATCGCATCGGGCGACGGCCGATCTTGCTTGCGGGTGGGGCGCTTTTCATCGTCGCTTCTCTCGGAGCGGCATGGTCGTCAACGGCCGCAGCCTTCGTCGCTTTTCGCCTGCTACAAGCGGTCGGCGCGTCGGCGGCGTTGGTAGCGACGTTCGCGACGGTTCGCGACGTTTATGCCAGCCGCCCGGAGGGTGTCGTCATCTACGGTCTTTTCAGTTCGATGCTGGCCTTCGTGCCCGCCCTTGGCCCCATCGCCGGAGCACTGATCGGCGAGTTTTTCGGATGGCGGGCGATATTCGTCACGCTGGCTGCACTTGCGTTGCCTGCACTCTTGAACGCCGGTTTCAGATGGCACGAAACCCGCCCCTCGGATGAAGTAAACACACGCCGTTCCGTTTTGCCTATCTTCGTGAGTCCAAACTTTTGGGTTTATACGGTCGGCTTTAGCGCTGGCATGGGCACCTTCTTCGTCTTCTTCTCGACAGCCCCCCGAGTGCTCATAGGCCAAGCCGATTATTCCGAAATCGGGTTCAGTTTGGCTTTCGCCACTGTCGCACTCGCCATGATTGTGACAACCCGTTTCGCGAAGTCCTTTGTAGCCAGATGGGGCATTGCGGGATGCGCGGCGCGTGGGATGGCGTTGCTCGTTTGCGGGGCGATTCTGTTGGGAATCGGTGAACTTTTCGGTTCACCATCGTTCCTCAGCTTCATCCTGCCAATGTGGGTAATGGCAGTCGGTATTGTCTTCACGGTGTCCGTCACCGCCAATGGTGCTCTCGCACAGTTCGACGACATCGCAGGATCGGCAGTCGCCTTCTACTTCTGCGTCCAAAGCCTGATCGTCAGCATCGTCGGGACACTAGCGGTAACGCTGTTGAACGGAGATACGGCTTGGCCCGTGATCTGTTACGCCACGACGATGGCGATGCTAGTTTCGACGGGTCTTGCGCTACTTCGATTCCGTGAGGTTCACGCCGAGAGGTCGCCGGTCGTCTGACCGGCGACTGGCAGGACGGTCGGCACCCATGCGGCGCACCCGTCATCGCAGCTTCATGAATGGCGGTATCCTGTCCGGCAGGATACCGCTCATTTCCCTTGTTCAGTTCATGGCCGTTGCCGAGCATCTGAATTTTCGGCACGCGGCCAACGCGCTCGGCGTCAGTCAGTCGAGCGTCAGCGCGCGCGTGAAGGCGCTGGAGAAAATCTTGGTGTCCTGCTGTTCGAGCGCCATGCGCGAGGCGTCCGGCTAACGGATGCAGGCAGACATTTCATGGAGCTGGTCGCGGTGGGCGTCGATCAGCTCGATCACGCCGTCAAGACCGCCGGCATGACAGCGCAAGGCGAATGCGGCCGGCTACGCATCGGTGTCTATGCCCTGATTCCGGGCAGCTTCCTTGCAGAGCTGGTCGGCCAGTATCGGAAGGACTATCCCAATCTCGACATCGAAATCACGGAGGGCACCGCTGGCGGCCGGTCATCGACCGCCAGCTCGGCCGCGAGGTCATGGGCGTCGTGCAGGGCGGATCGGAATCGTGGCAACTCGCGCGGCAGAGGGGGATAAGCCTCTAATCTGTTGTAGATGAACGCAGCCGCTCGAAACCAGCGATGAGGCTGTCGAGGCCGAAGTTGAAAGCAGCATCCATGCCGTCTGTTTCCAACTCGTGAAACAGATCGTGCAGGAAGGACGCCGGTGCTTGCTCGGACACATCTGGCCTGTCCGAAATTCTCTCATCGGCATCAGATGCCTGCTGTTCGAGAACGGAACCGACCACATAGTGACTGATCGCCCGGAGCGCCCAAACGGCGCGCTTCGGGTTAAAGCCCGCCGCGCAGAGAAAGCGTATTTGTGTCTCGGCGGTGCCAAAATTCGGTTCTGTCGGTCGAGTGCCGGCATGGATACGCGCGCCGTCGCGATAAGAGAGCAACGCCGTTCTGAAACTCAGAGCGTTCTCTTTCAGGAACACCCGCCAGTCTTCATTCCCTTCGGGCAGCGAGCGGGTGTGGCGTTCCGCCAGCATCGCCTCCGCAAGTGCGTCAAGCAGCGCTCGCTTGTTCTGGAAATGCCAGTAAAGCGCAGGCTGCTGAACCTTGAGGCGTTCAGCGAGCTTTCGCGTCGTTAAGCTGTCCATGCCAACCTCGTTCAGCAGTTCCAGCGCCGCCGCGATCACGGTGCCTTTGTCCAGTTTGGTCATTCACGTTCCTCTGCCAGTGCTTGACAATTTATCATCGATAAGTTATATGTCTATGCCCTTATCATTGATAAAGTCGCTCGCATTGAGCGGCGCTGGAGTTTCAGGTGCGCAGCTCTGCCATTATCGCCCTGCTGATCGTCAGTCTCGACGCCATGGGACTCGGCCTCATCATGCCGGTCCTTCCGACGCTTCTGCGCGAGCTTGTGCCGGCGGAGCAGGTCGCTGGTCACTATGGTGCTTTGCTGTCACTCTATGCGTTGATGCAGGTCATCTTCGCGCCCGTGCTTGGACAGTTTTCAGATGCTTACGGTCGGCGTCCGGTGCTTCTGGCTTCTCTTGCGGGGGCCGCAGTCGATTACACAATTATGGCATCAGCGCCGGTCTTATGGGTTCTCTATATCGGCCGACTCGTTTCTGGCGTCACGGGAGCAACCGGGGCCGTAGCTGCCTCAACCATTGCCGATTCGACGGGGGAAGGTTCTCGCGCGCGCTGGTTCGGCTACATGGGGGCCTGTTATGGAGCAGGCATGATTGCCGGGCCAGCACTTGGTGGCATGCTCGGTGGTATTTCTGCCCATGCTCCGTTTATCGCCGCTGCCCTTCTCAACGGCTTCGCGTTCCTGCTTGCCTACATTTTTCTCAAGGAGACTCATCACAGCCATGGCGGGACCGGAAAGCCGGTTCGCATCAAACCATTCGTTCTGTTCCGGCTGGATGATGCATTGCGCGGGCTAGCTGCGCTTTTCGCAGTTTTCTTCATTATTCAACTGATCGGCCAAGTGCCTGCGGCCCTATGGGTCATCTATGGCGAGGACCGTTTTCAATGGGACACCACGACTATTGGTTTGTCGCTTGCGGCGTTTGGAGCAACACATGCGATCTTCCAAGCGTTTGTTACCGGCCCGCTTTCAAGCCGGCTTGGAGAGCGGCGCACGCTACTCTTTGGCATTGCTGCGGATGCGACTGGCTTCATTCTTCTGGCTTTTGCCACGCAGGGATGGATGGTGTTCCCGATTTTGTTGCTGCTTGCCGCCGGAGGTGTTGGCATGCCGGCCTTGCAGGCAATGCTTTCAAACAATGTCAGCAGTAACAAGCAAGGAGCTTTACAGGGAACGCTTACAAGCCTCACCAATCTAAGCTCTATCGCGGGACCGCTTGGCTTCACGGCACTCTATTCTGCCACCATAGGAGCATGGAACGGTTGGGTTTGGATTGTCGGCGCGATTCTCTATTTAATATGTCTGCCAATACTACGCAGACCTTTCGCAACTTCATTGTGATTGAGTCATGGCGAATTGGTATGCGTAGATTTACGAGGAATGACGGATTAAATCCGTTGAGCCATCATCTCCTCTCGGGGCGAGTGCCGATGATGACCTTAGTTCACACTCTCGCCGTCGCCGAATATCTGAACTTCCGCCACGCCGCCAATGCGCTCGGCGTGGCGCAATCCAGCGTCAGCGCCCGCGTGAAGGCGCTGGAAGAAGACCTTGGCATCCTTCTGTTCGAGCGCCATGCGCGGGGTGTTCGGTTGACCGAGGCCGGACGCCACTTCGTCGAGCGGATCGCGGCCGGCATCGACCAACTCGACCATGCGGTCAAGACCGCCGGCATGGCGGCAGCCGGAGAAAGCGGCCGGCTTCGCATCGGTATCCATGCCCTGATCCCTCGCAGCTTCCTCGCAAAGCTGATCGGCCAATACCGCGAAGACCACCCCGGCGTTGAAGTCGAAATCACCGAAGGCACGGCCCGCGATGCGGTCATGCAGCTTCGCGCCGACCGGCTGGACGTGGTGTTCGTGGCCGGCACGCCCGAGCTGCCCGACTGCCATTCCCGCCACATATGGACCGAACCGCTCTTGGCGGTGTTACCGGAGCGGCATCCGTTCGCCGAGCGGTCGGCCGTTACATGGGCCGATCTGGCGGGCGAGACGTTCCTTGTTCGGCATGGCGGCACTGGCCCGCAAGTTCATAGCCATATCGTGCTGCGCCATGCCGGACTCTGGCCCGCGCCGTCGATCCTGCGCTTCGACGTGGGGCGCGGCGCGCTGCTGTCCATGGTCGGACAGGGCTTCGGCATCACCATCGTCAGTGCGGCCACGGCGCTGTTGCCGTCAACCGGCATTGTCTTCTTGCCCTTCGCCGACGAGCCGGAGCCGGTCGCCTTCTCGGCTGTCTGGTCGCCGTCCAACCGCAGCGCGGCGCTTCGCAACCTCCTCAGCCTCGCCAACGACATGGACCGGCAGGTCTGCACGAATTCAGTACTGCCACGGATAGCGAGGGCGTGAGCTGCAAGTCCATCGGCACCGTACAATTATCCAGCAGCAAGTTCGCTGTGGTTGAAAAGAGCCATAAATGCACCCTTGTCCCGTGGAGGCAGGTCATCAACCGCCAGCTCGGCAGCGAGGTCATGGCATCGTGCAGGGTGGATCGGTATCGTGGCAGTTGCGCGAGCAGATAGGACTGGCGCTATAGGATCAACGCTATATTCGGCCTTCCTCTCAACATCATAGCGAACCGAAGTAGTCGCATAAGCCGCCACCGTCAGGAACTGTTACTGCCATCGCCGGAAAGCGACACTTGCATTAACGCCGCCAAAGCCGAACCCGTTGGAAATGGCATGTTCCATGAGAATAGGACGTGAAGACTGATAAACGAGGTCGATACCTGCGACCGCAGGATCGGGGTTTGCTAAATTTCTCGTTGGGGGAGCGATTTGATCCCGTAGGGCGAGTATCGTGAAAATCGCCTCAATGCCGCCTGCGGCACCAAGTAAGTGTCCGGTCGCCGATTTCGTGGCGCTTACCGCCACATCATGATTGCCAAAAATGGATTTTATCGCCGCTATTTCTCCACGATCCCCTACGGGGGTGGAGGTCGAATGAGCGTTCAAATGCTGAATATCGACTGGCTTCAACCCGGCACTCTGGAGCGCGATTTTCATCGCACGGGCCGCGCCTCGACCGTCCTCTGGACCGGCAGTCATATGGTGTGCATCAGCGGTAGTGCCGTATCCTACCAGTTCGGCTATGGGCTTGGCACTCCGAGCGAGGGCATGTTCCAGTTCCTCTATGACGATCAGACCCGCCCCTTCGGACATTACGAAACCATCGCGCCCGGCGTCGAACGGCCTCGACGCCAGTTCCGGGGTAGTATTGTAGCCGGTGGATAGTGCTCGGGCGGCAGCAAATGCGCCGAGACTAACCTTGTCAATGCATGCCTCTGCTCCGCCGCACAGAGCGATGTCGGCCTCGTTGGAGCGTATCAACCGCGCGGCGTCGCCGATGGCCTGAACGCTAGCAGCGCAGGCAGTTACAGGCGTGCCAATAGGACCTGTAAATCCATGCCTGATGGTAACCTGTCCTGCCGCGAGGTTGGCAAGAAACGATGGCACGGTAAACGGTGAGAGCCTCCGTGCTCCCCGTGTATCCGTTATGCGAACTGCCGAAGCGATAGCAGGAAACCCGCCTATACCAGAGGCGATAATTGTCGCCGTGCGCTCACGTTCGTAGTCGCTCGTGGGATGCCATCCCGCCGTTTCGAGAGCCTCCTTCGCGGCCGCAAGTGCAAACAGAATGAAGCGATCCATTTTCCGTTGATCCTTTGTGTCAACGATCAAGTCGGGATCAAAACCGGCTTCGGAATCTTCAATCAGGCTGGGAACGATTCCCCCGATCTTCACCGGTAGATCGTTGGAGATTTCATCGGGCAAACTCCTGATTCCCGATTTCCCGTCGAGAAGTCTTTTCCAGCTTGTTTCGATGCCAGAACCAAGAGGGCCAACTAAACCCATGCCGGTTACAACAATTCGGCGCATTGGATTATTCCGTTTCTTTTTCTGAGCTTATTCGCTTCACGCGATTTATGACGCGCATCGTTTCCTCTGTTGCGGCGGGGCCTGCCAGAAGAACGGTGTTTTCAGGAGTAATTGCTTCTCCTGTATCCGCGTCTATGATAACGGCGGTCCTCTCCCGTCCGGTTTTCTTGTCTCCAAGGCGCATGGCTATTTCATTGGGTGCAAGGTTCCGGTTCCCCCATGCGAACAGGGCGATTGCTACCGGATAAAAATCTCGCCCCTTGTCGGTAAGGACGTATTCAAATCGAGGCGGATGATCATTGTATCGCCGCCTTTCAAACAGTCCTTCCGCCGTGAGATGCTTCAATCGCCTCGCCAAAATGTTCGCGGAAATTCCGAGGTTTTTCTCGAATTCATCGAACTTGCTCAACCCTTGGAAGGCGTCTCGCAGGATCAAGATGCTCCACCAGTCACCGACGCTTTCCAGCGCTCGGGCTGCGGGACATTCGGATGACAGAAAGCTTGTTCGTTGCATGGCACATCCATAATGATGTAACTTCTATTATGCAAGTTACATCTATGACAGCGGCGACATGACGCGAGGGCCATCCGATGCGTCCGTTGCGGCGATTCGCCCAGCCAGTTGGGCAGCGGCGATCATCCCGCCGGATGACGGTGAAGGCACCCCGTCCTATTTGCCGCCGATAGGGCTCTGTTGCAAAGATTGGCGGCAGTCAGAGGTAGGCTGTCGCTCTGCGCCGAT
>NZ_JASJSQ010000124.1:0-12343 GCF_030236855.1 Stenotrophomonas maltophilia group sp. Smal13 | reverse complement strand
CCCGCCTCCCCACAGGAAACCAGCTTCTGCTGTTGCTGTTGCTGTTGCTGTTGCTCCAGCTCGGAGCGGGTGCAGGGCGCAGCCCTGCCGAACACCCCCCTCTCATGCTGCGCCGCAGAATGCATTCGGCTGAACCTGCATGCTCTACTTGAATCGATCTAAATCCACGGTCTGGTGGGTCTGGCGTCATTCCAGGGGGAGCTCTCTGCCAGTCGAGGCAGGGGCTCAGCGGAACGATGCCGGACGGCCCCGGCCGTCTGCCTCCGCCTCATCGACTACAGGAACCCGACATGCGTCCAGTGCCGTCCGCTCCCGCCGTCCCATTGTCTTTGCGCCCGCTGGCGCGCCTGGCCTGCCTGCTCGCACTTTCGGCGTCGCCGATGCTGCTGCAGGCCGCGCCGGCCGCGCTGGAGCGCGAGGTCAATACCTTCATCGGCAGCAAGGACGACGGCAACACGTTCCCGGGTGCGTCGGCACCGTTCGGCCTGATCCAGGTCAGCCCGATCGGCAGCCACTATTCGGGCTGGCGCTACGACGACGAGAAGATCCGCGGTTTCGGCCACTCCTTCATCTCCGGCGCCGGCTGCTGGGAGCAGGGTGGGCAGGTGTCGGTGCTGCCGGTCACCGGGTCGATCGGTCCGGGTGGCGATTTCGATACCGGCAACGCGAAGGAGTTCGATCACAAGGCCTATGCCGCGTCCTACACCCACGACGGCGAGGTCGGCCAGGCCGGCTACTACAAGGTGCGGCTGACCAGCTACGGCGGCATCGATGCCGAGACCACCGCGCGTACGCGTGCCGCCGCCGAGCGCTACACCTTCAGCCAGCGCAGTGGCGATGGTCACGTGCTGGTCAATGTCGGCCAGGCCAACGAGCGCCACTCGGTGATCGGCAGCGTGGTCGATGTGGTCGGTGATCGTGTGGTCGAAGGCAAGCTGGTGACCAAGAGTTTCTGCGGCGGCCATCAGTACACCACCTGGTTCCGCATCGAGTTCGACCGCCCTTTCAAGGCGCATGGCACCTGGGGTGAGGGCGGTGGCCTGCCGGGTGCGCGCCACAGCATGGAAGGCGAGCAGAAGCCGAACGGTGCCTGGCTCAGCTTCGACCTGGCCAAGGGCCAGTCGGTGACGGCGGTCAGCGCGATCTCGCATGTGGATGCCGAAGGCGCGCGCATCAATCTGCGCGCGGATGGCATGCAGGGTGGGGCGCTGCTCGGTTTCGACCGCATGCGCGCACTGTCCCAGCAGTCGTGGCGCGAGCAGCTGGGTCGGGTGCGTGTGCAGGGCGGTACGGCCGATGACCGCACCGTGTTCTACAGCGCGGCCTACCACGCGCTGCTGCAGCCGATGACCGGCAACGATGCCGACGGCCGCTATCGCGGCTATGACGATGGTATCCACCGCGCCGATGGCTGGACCTACTACGAGTACTTCTCGTTGTGGGATACCTACCGCGCGCAGAACCAGTGGCTGGCGCTGACCCGCCCGGACGTGGCGCGTGACATCGGCCGCACCCTGCTGGCGATCGACGAGCAGGGGGGCTGGCTGCCGCGCTGGGGCTATGCCAACTTCGAGACCAACATCATGACCGGCGATCCGGTCACGCCGTTCATGGTCGACCTGTGGCGCTTCGGTGCGCTCAAGGGCCGTGAGTCACAGGCGTGGGACGCGCTGCGCCGCAACGCGTTCGGCACGCCGCCGCTGAACTCGCGCATGGCCGGCCGTTCCGGCAATCCGACCTATCTGGACAAGGGCTATGTGGTCTACGACCGTGCGTTCCCGTCCAAGGGCATGGACGTCGATCCGCACCATGGTGGTTCGGCCACCTTGGAATACGCGCTGGCCGACTGTGCGCTTTCGCAGATGGCCGATGGCCTCGGCCACGCGCAGGACGCGGCGACGCTGCGTGAGCGCGGCCGCAACTGGCGCAAGGTGTGGGACCCGCAGGTGCGTGACGCCGAGACCGGCTTCACCGGTTTCCCGCGCCCGCGTACCGAAGACGGCCAGTGGTACACGCCGGCCGATGGTCACTACAGCCCGCGCTCGCACCACGGTTTCCATGAAGGCACGGCGTGGCAGTACCAGTGGCTGGCGCAGCAGGACGTGCCGGGCCTGGTCGAAGCCATGGATGGCCGCGAACAGGCCGGCCGCCGCCTCGATGCGTTCTTCGCGATGGACGCGCTGCAGGCCGATCCACTCAATGCCGCCCGCAAGGAGTGGGTGGTCGGGCCGTACAGCTACTACAACCAGTTCCGCTACAACCCGAACAACGAGCCGGACCTGCACTCGCCGTGGCTGTACACGCTGATCGGCCAGCCGTGGAAGACTGCCGCCGTGGTGCGCGCCGCGCAGCAGTTGTTCACCAATGCGCCGAACGGCGTGACCGGCAACGATGACCTCGGCACGATGTCGGCCTGGTACCTGTTCAGTGCCATCGGCGTGTACCCGGCGGTGCCGGGCAGCGGCCAGTTCCTGCTGCACACCCCGCGCTTCAGCAAGGTGGAAGTGGACATGGGCAACGGTCGCACGCTGCGCATCGATGCGCCGGGCGCCGATGGCCGTCGCCTGCAGTACGTGCAGGGCGTGCAGGTCGATGGCCAGGTGCATGCACCGGTGTGGCTGGACTGGAACCAGCTGCAGCAGGGCCCGCGCCTGCAGTTCGCACTCGATGCGAAGGCGCCGGAGCAGGGCTGGGGCACGGCGGTGAAGGACCTGCCGGTATCCTGGTGCGCTGCACCGGGCAGCCAGCTGCGCTGAGACGGACTGTGCCGTTCGCGGTGACCCAGCGAACGGCACGGCACGACAGGGCCCTGATCCATTAGGCTTGAGCCTCCAGCGGAGTCCGGGAAGACGATGAACGACAACGGCAGCAGTCCCAGCAAGCGCGCCGGCAAGGCGGTGACGGTGACCGACATCGCGCGTGCCATCGGCGTGTCACGGGCAACCGTGTCGCTGGTGCTGCGCGGCAGCCCGCTGGTCAACGTCGATACCCGGGCCAAGGTGGAGGCCGAGTTGCGTCGCCAGCGCTATGTCTACAACCGCGCGGCGGCCAACCTGCGCCGGCGGACCTCGTCGAGCATCGCGCTGGTGATCAACGATCTGTCCAACCCGTTCTTCGCCGAATTCGCGTCCGGCGTGGATGAGGCGCTGGGCGGACGCGGTTACGTGACCCTGCTCGGCAGTACCGGTGAATCGCCGGAGCGGCAGCAGGCGGTGCTGTCCACGTTGATGGAGCACACGCCGGCCGGCCTGATCCTGTCGCCGGCCGAGGGCAGCGATACCGCGCTGCTGCGGCAGGCACTAGGTGCCAATGCCAACGTGCTGCTGTTCAACCGCGAGCTGGACGGGGCCGACTGGGATTTCCTGACCCTGGACAACCAGCACGGCGCCTATCTGGCCACGCGCCACCTGATCGAACGCGGCCATCGCCAGATTGCCTTCTTTGGCGGCCACGCTGCATCGAGCTCGTGCCACCAGCGCCGTGCCGGTTTCCAGCAGGCGCTGGCCGAGGCCGGTCTGTCGCTGCCGCCGGGCTGGATGATCGAGTCGGCGCCGAACCGCCTGGAAGCTGCGGCGCGCACCGATGAGCTGTTTGCCGACGGACATCGCCCGAGTGCAGCGGTCTGCTACAACGACACCGTCGCGCTGGGTCTGATGCTGGGCTTGAACTCGCGTGGCATCCGTCCGGGCGGTGACTTTGCCGTTACCGGATTCGATGATATTTCCGAGGCATCGGTGGCGGTGCCGCCGTTGACCACGCTCACCGCTGACCCACGCGAGCGTGGCCGGCAAGCTGCCGCGCTGCTGCTGCAACGACTGGACGAGCCGGACGCGCCGCCACGGCGCACGGTCGCGCCGGTGCAGCTGCGCATCCGCGAAAGCAGTGCCGCACGACCGAACTGATTTCCTTCCTACACCCCTTCCACGCAACAACGACCTTCCGCGCATCGAGGCGCGTACCGCATGCCGATCTCCGCAACGCCCCGTCCATCGGGTTCCTCGGGCAACGCACCTGCCGTCACCAACGGCAAGGCGCTGGCTGTCGTCACCACGATCTTCTTCATGTGGGGCTTCCTGACCTGCCTCAATGACATCCTGATCCCGCACCTGAAGGCGGTGTTCGAGCTGAACTATGCCAAGGCGATGCTGGTGCAGTTCACCTTCTTCGGCACCTATTTCCTGATGTCGCTGCCAGCGGGTCGGCTGGTGGCGGCGCTGGGTTACAAGAAGGGCATCGTTGCCGGTCTGGTGATCGCTGGTATCGGCGCGCTGGGCTTCTGGCCGGCGGCCGAGCTGCGCGTGTACGGCGCCTTCCTCGGCGCGCTGTTCGTGCTGGCCACTGGCATTACCGTGCTGCAGGTCGCTGCCAATCCCTACGTCGCGCTGCTGGGCCCAGAGCAGACCAGCTCCAGCCGCCTGACCCTGGCGCAGGCGCTGAACTCGCTGGGCACGGCCATTGCGCCGATTTTCGGCGGCATGCTGATCCTGTCCAACACGGTCAAGAGCGCCGATGAACTGAACGCGCTGCCGGCCGCCGAACAGCTGGCCTACCGCGCCGCCGAGGCGCAGGCCGTGCAGGGCCCGTACGTGGGCCTGGCAGTGGCGCTGGTGCTGCTGGCGCTGTTCGTGTTCCTGTTCCGCCTGCCGGCGCTGAGCGACGCCACCGAGCAGGCCGACCAGGGCCACCACCACAGCTATCTGGATGCGCTGCGCAAGCGCCACCTGTTGCTGGGTGTGCTGGGCATCTTCTTCTACGTCGGCGCCGAAGTGTCGATCGGCAGCTTCCTGGTCAACTATCTGTCGATGCCGAGCATCGGCGGCTTCAGCGAACAGGAAGCCACGCACTACGTGTCGGCCTACTGGACGATGGCGATGATCGGCCGCTTTGCGGGCTCGGCGCTGCTGGCGCGCTTCTCGCCCAGCCGTCTGCTGGCGATCTTCGCGCTCGTCAACGTGGGCCTGCTGGCCACGACCATGCTGACCTCCGGCAACGTCGCGTTGTACTCGGTGGTGGCGATCGGCCTGTTCAACTCGATCATGTTCCCGACCATCTTCGCGCTGAGCATCGAGCGCCTGGGCCCGCTGACCAACAAGGGTTCCAGCCTGCTGATCATGGCCATCGTCGGCGGCGCCGTGGTGCCGTACCTGCAGGGCGTGCTGGCCGACCACATCGGCGTGCAGGCCAGCTTCATCCTGCCGCTGCTGTGCTACGGCTACATCATTTTCTACGGACTGGTCGGCGCGCGTACGCCGGCTTCCGCAACGCAGGGAGGCTGAGTCCGGAATGGGTGCCATTGTCTGCTTCGGCGAAATTTTGATCGATCTACTAGCGCAGCCGCCGGCCTCGGCCGATACCCCGCGCGCGTTCCTGCAGTACGCCGGCGGTGCGCCGGCCAACGTCGCGGTGGCGGCTGCGCGGCTGGGGGCGAAGACCCAGTTCGTCGGCATGCTTGGCCGCGACATGTTCGGTGACTTCCTGGCCGACAGTCTGGTCGAGCACGGCGTGGGCACGGATTACATCGTGCGCACCGACGCCGCCAAGACTGCGTTGGCCTTCGTCGCGCTGGATGCCAGTGGCGAGCGCAGCTTCAGTTTCTACCGCCCGCCGGCGGCTGACCTGCTGTTCCGTGACAGTGACTTCCAGGCGGAGTGCCTCGACAGCGCGCAGTGCTTCCACGTCTGTTCCAACAGCCTGACCGAGCCGGCCATCGCCGAGGCGACCTTCGCCGGCATGGAGCGCGCCCGTGCCGCCGGTGCGGTGGTCAGCCTGGACCTCAACCTGCGCCCGGCTCTGTGGCCAGCCAACGAAGATCCGACGCCGCGCCTGTGGCAGGCGCTGGAGCGCGCCGACCTGGTCAAGCTGTCGCGCGAGGAGCTGGATTACCTGGCGGCACCGCTGGGTGCCGATGGCGAGTCAGTGGTGCTCAAGCGCCTTCTGGCCGCGCAGGCGCGCTGGGTAATCGTTACCGATGGTGCGGCCACGCTGCACTGGTACACGCGCGACAACCACGGCACGGTCACCAGCTTCCGCGTGGCCACCGTCGATACCACGGCCGCCGGCGATGCCTTCGTCGGTGGCGTGCTGGTCGGCCTGCTGGAGCGTGGTGGGGCGGGCGCAGGCTTTGCCGCGTTCTGCCAGGACCCGGAGGCGATCACCGCCACGCTGCGCTTCGGCGCCGCCGTGGGTGCGCTGGCTGTTACCCGCAAGGGCGCGTTCGCCGCGATGCCCTCGCTCGATGAAGTGCAGCAGCTGCTGCAGGCCCAGGACATTACCGCATGAGCACCTCGCCCGATTTCCGTTCGCCCGCGTTCCTGCGCGCGCACATCGCCGACACGATGGCGTTCTACCACCCGCGCTGCATCGATCCGGACGGCGGCTTCTTCCATTACTTCCGCGATGACGGCAGCATCTACGATGCCAGCCACCGCCACCTGGTGAGCAGCACCCGCTTCGTCTTCAACTATGCGATGGCCTACCGCGAATTCGGCAACGCCGAATACCGGGAGGCTGTCGAGCATGGCGTGCGCTATCTGCGCGAGGTGCACCGCAACCCGGCCACCGGCGGTTATGCCTGGACCCTGCGCGACGGCAAGGTCGAGGACGATATGAACCACTGCTACGGCGTGGCCTTCGTGCTGCTGGCCTACAGTTGCGCGCTGAAGGCGGGCATCGAGCAGGCGCGCGACTGGATGGACGAGACCTGGCAGCTGCTGGAAGCACGCTTCTGGGAGCCGCAGCATGGCCTGTACAAGGACGAGGCTGACGGCCAGTGGAGCTTCACTGGCTACCGCGGCCAGAACGCCAACATGCACATGTGCGAGGCGATGCTGGCCGCGTTCGAGGCCAGTGGCGAGCAGCGCTATGTCGAGCGCGCGCTGCAGCTGGCCGACAACATGACCCGCCGCCAGGCCGCCAAGGCCGGTGGCCTGGTCTGGGAACATTACGATGTGAACTGGGAAATCGACTGGGACTACAACCTGGACGATCCCAAGCACCTGTTCCGCCCGTGGGGCTTCCAGCCGGGGCATCAGACCGAGTGGGCCAAACTGCTGCTGATCCTCGATCGCCACGTGCAGGCCGACTGGCTGGTGCCGACCGCGCAGCATCTGTTCGACGTCGCCGTCGCACGCAGTTGGGACGACACCCGTGGTGGCCTGTACTACGGCTTCGCACCGGAATCGCGCCGACAGCCCGGTATGGACGGCGCCCCGATCGGTGGCGACAGCTTCGTCTGCGACGACGACAAGTATTTCTGGGTGCAGGCCGAAACGCTGGCGACCGCCGCGCTGATGGCCAAGCGTACCGGCGATGACCGCTACTGGCAGTGGTACGAACGCATCTGGGCGTATTCGTGGGAGCACTTCGTCGACCACCAGTACGGTGCATGGTTCCGCATTCTCGATGCCGACAACCGCAAGTACAGCGACGAGAAAAGCCCGGCCGGCAAGGTGGATTACCACACCATGGGCGCGTGCTACGAAGTGTTGAACGTCGTGCGTTGAAGATCGTTCGAATGCAGTAGTGCCAGGCCATGCCTGGCAATCCGAAATCGGTAGCGCCGGGTCACGCCCGGCGGAAAAACAGGAGCGCCACGTGCATCGCCTTTCCCTCGTTGTCCGTCTGCTCCTGCTGCTGACTGCAGCCATCTCCTTCCCGGTGGCCGCAGCCCCGCTGCAGGCGCAGTGGGAATTCCGCATGCTGCCCGGCGACGCGCAGGGCGCCGCGCGTCCAGGCCTGCAGCAATGGCGTGCGGCGAAGGTGCCGGGCAGCGTGCACACCGACCTGCTGGCGCATGGGCTGATCCGCGATCCGTACGTCGGTGCACCCGAGGCCGAGCTGCAATGGATCGGCCTGGCTGCCTGGGAGTACCGCGCCCGCTTTGACGTGGATGCGGCGACGCTGGCCAAGCCGAATGCCGAGCTGCGTTTCGACGGGCTGGATACCTACGCCGAGGTCAGCCTCAACGGCAAGCCGCTGCTGCGCGCGGACAACGCGCACCGCACGTGGCATGCACGTGTGGACGGGCGCCTGCGCGCGAACGGCAACGAACTGCAGATCGTGTTCCGCTCACCGATCCGCACGCTGCTGCCGGGCGTGCAGGCAATGCCGCACAAGATCGCTGGCAATTACCCGTCGCCCTATGGCGATGAGCCGAAGGAGGCGATGGTCGGCAACTTCGCGCGCAAGCCGGCCTACCACTTCGGCTGGGACTGGGGCCCGCGTTATGTCACCGCCGGGGTCTGGCGCGGGGTCGACCTGCAGGCCTGGGACGCGCACCGCCTGACCGATCTTGCCGTGCGTACCGATGCATTGAGCGCGGAGCAGGCGAAGCTGGCGGTGTTGCTGCAGGTGGAGCAGGGCAGCACTGCCGGTTCTGCGATGGTCACTGTGGATGTGCAGGATCCGGAAGGCCGCAACGTGGCCCAGGTGCAACGCACGGTGTTGCTGAAGCCGGGCCAGAATACGGTTGAGCTGCCGGTTGAGCTGGCCACGCCGCGGCGCTGGTGGCCGGTGGGCCATGGTGCGCAGGATCGCTATACCGTGAAGGCTGGCCTGGATGGTGGCGGCGATGCAACGCTGGCGCGCGAGCAGCGCATCGGCCTGCGCACGGTCGAACTGCGCCGCGAGGAAGACGGCAAGGGAGGGCAGGGCTTCGCCTTCGTCATCAATGGTGTGGAGATCTTTGCCAAGGGCGCCAACGTCATTCCGTTCGATGCCTTCCCCGCACGCGTCGATGCCGCACGCCTGCGCCAGGTGCTGACCGCCGCGCGCGACGCCAACATGAACATGCTGCGCAACTGGGGCGGCGGCTACTACGAGGACGATGCGTTCTTTGACATCGCTGATGAGCTGGGCCTGCTGGTCTGGCAGGACTTCATGTTCGGCGGCGGCATGCAGCCGGGCTACGATCCGGCCTTCCGGGCAAGCGTGGTGGCCGAGGCGCGCGACAACGTGCGCCGGCTGCGCCATCACCCCAGCATCGTGCTGTGGTGTGGCAACAACGAGGAGGAAACCGCCTGGAAGGACTGGGGTCACGGCCGCGACCTGAAGGCAGCTGACCCGGCATTTGCGGCGAAGGTCTGGCAGGGCTACGTCGACCTGTTCGGCAACGACCTGCGCCAGGTGGTGGGCGAGGAAGGGCTGGGCGTGCCGTACTGGTCCAGCTCGCCCAGCAACGACCTTGACGAGAAGGCCAACGATTCAACGCGTGGCGACAAGCACTACTGGCAGGTCTGGGGCAATCCGGCGTTGCCGGTGCAGGCCTACCTGCGCGAGACCCCGCGCTTCATGTCCGAGTACGGGCTGCAGGCGTGGCCGTCGGTGGCGACGGTGGACCAGATCGCCACCCGCGCCGAGCAGCGCATCGACAGCCCGGTGATCCGCGCGCACCAGAAATTCATGGCCGGCGAGGGCAACAGCCGCCTGCTGCACTACATCGAACTGGGCTACGGCACGCCGAAGGACTTCGAGGACTTCGTCTACCTCAGCCAGGTGATGCAGGCCGATGGCATCGCACTGGCGGCGCTGCATCATCGCGCCTCGCGGCCGTACACGATGGGCTCGCTGTACTGGCAGCTCAACGACGTCTGGCCAGGTGCTTCATGGTCCAGCGTGGACTACTTCGGTCGCTGGAAGGCGCTGCACTTCGCCGCGCGGCGTTTCTTCGCGCCGGTGGCGGTGGCGGCGTTGCGCGACGAGGGCAGTACGCGGGTGCGCCTGATCAACGACGGTGCCGCGCTGGATGCACGCTGGCGGTTGCGGGTGATGGATGTAGACGGCAAGGTGCTTCGCCGCCGCGAGGAAGCGGTGTCGCTGGCTGCCGCCGGTGTCACTTCGATCGGTGATTTCCGCGACGCCGAATTGCTGGCCGGTGCCGATCCAAAGCGCACGGTGGCCGTGTTCGAACTGCTGCAGAACGGGGCGGTGAGTGCCCGCCAGGTGGTTGGTTTCGTCGAGGCGAAGGACCAGGTATTGCCCCGACAGAAGCTGAAGGCTGCCTTGAGCATCGAGGGCGACCACTATCGCCTGCGGCTGGAAAGCGCGGCGTATGTGCGCGCGACGTGGATCGATTTCGGCGCGCTGGATGTGCAGGTCGAAGACAACCTGCTGGACCTGCTGCCGGGCGAAACCCGCGATATCGCGGTGCGCGGTCCGGTGGATCTGGTTACCCTTCGCGAAGCGCTGAAGGTGAAGACTCTCAACGACCGTTGAGCAAAAAAGGGGACGGAGGGGATTAAGTCGTTTGTGGCACACATGGGCCCCAAACGACTTAATCCCCTCCGTCCCCTTTTTCTTGCTTACAGCTGGATCTGCTGGAAATTCTCGACGCGCTGGTGACCGTTGGCGGCCTGGCCGGTGCGCGGCAGCGGGTAGTCGTCCAGGCGATCAATCAGGCGGGTCTGCAGGCCGGCTTCGCGGGCGGCATCCAGTTCTTCCACCACATCCGACAGGAACAGGATCTCGCCGGCCGGCACGCCAATGGCCTGCACGATGCGGCGGTAGCTGTCGGCCTCGCGCTTGCCGCCGACTTCGGTGTCGAACCAGCCCGACACCAACGGGCTGAGGTCACCGGCGTCGCTGAAGCCGAAGAACAGCTTCTGCGCCGGCACCGAGCCGGAGGAGTACACGTACAGCGGCAGGCCGGAGGCGTGCCAGCCCTTCAGCACCGGCGCCACTTCCGGGTAGAAGTGCGCGGTGTAGTCGCCGCGGCGGTAGCCTTCGTCCCAGATCAGCCCCTGCAGCGCCTTCAGAGCGGTGTGCTTGCGGTCCTGGTCGATCCAGCCCTGCAGCGTCTCGGCCACCAGGCTGTCCTGGCAGGCGCCGCCGATCTCGGTGGCCACCGCATCCAGCCAGCGGCGGACTTCCGGCTGCTGGCCGTGCTCGGCGACGAACGCGGGCAGCGCCTTGCGGGCATAGGGGAACAGCACGTTCTTGACGAACGAGATGCTGCTGGTGGTGCCTTCGATGTCGGTCAGGATGACGCGGGGCTGCATGGATCAGGACGCCTGGGTGGGTACGTAACGGGGGAACTTCTGCGCGATGTCGGTGCCGGTGAAGTGACCGACCCAGCCATCCGGTTCGGTGAAGAAGCGGATCGCCACGAAGCTGGGCTCGTCGCCCATGTCGAACCAGTGGGTGGTGCCATCGGGTACGGCGATCAGGTCGTCCTTCACGCACTCGATCTCATAGACCTTGTCACCCACGTGCAGGGTGAACAGGCCGGAGCCTGCGACGAAGAAGCGCACCTCGTCTTCCTTGTGGAAGTGTTCGTCGAGGAACTTCCTGCGCAGCTCGGCGCGGTTCGGGTTGTCCGGGGCGATCGAGGCCACGTCCACGCTCTTGAAGCCGCGCTCGGCAACCAGGCGGTCGATGTCGGCGCGGTAAGCGGCGAACACTTCATCCTGGCTGGCGCCCGGTGCGACCGGTGCGGTGGCCTGCCAGCGCTCGAAGGTGACGCCGATCTTCTGCAGCTCGGCAGCGATGACCGCGCCGTCCTGGGTATCCAGAAGCGGCGATTCGGGGCGGGTGTCGTCGTAGATGCGCAGTCGGCTCATGGCGGCAGCTTGAACGTCTCGGGGGGAAGACAGGGTAGCAGGGTGGGCAAGCGGTGCAGATTCCGGATCGGCATCTGCACCTGCGTGCGGGTTCAGCCGCGCAGCTTGCGCAGTTCCAGCTCGCAGTGGAACAGGAACTCGAACGCTTCCAGGTGGCGGCGTGCCTCGGCCATGTCGCGGCCCCAGGCATACAGGCCGTGGCCGTCGATCAGGTAGCCCCACAGGTTCTGACGGTCGAGCAGGTCATCGACCTGCTTCGAAAGCACGTTCATGTCCTGGGTGTTGGCGAACACCGGCACGTCGATGGCCATCTCGTGGGTGCTGTTGCCGGCGAAGGCCTTCAGCAGCTCGTAGCCTTCCAGGCGGATGTGGCCCTGCGGCGCGTCGAGGTGCGCGGCGACGGTCTTCACCGGCGAGTGGGTGTGCAGCACGCAGCCGATTTCCGGGAAGCGGCGGTACAGCTGGGTGTGCAGCAGGGTTTCGGCGGACGGGCGCAGCGGGCGGCCGACGGCCAGGCCGTCGAAGTCCACCACCATGATGTCGTCCTCGATCAGGCGGCCCTTGTCCTTGCCGGAGACGGTGATCGCGGCGTGACGGTCGTCCAGGCGGTGGGAGAAGTTGCTGCTGGTGGCCGGGGTCCAGCCGGCGTGGGCCAGCTCGCGGACGTTGTCGATCAGCAGCTGGGCCAGTTCGCTCAGGCGCGCGGTGTCGTACGGGAGGGTGGGGGCGTTCATGCCGGCGATTTTACTGGATTCGGCCAACGGCTGAGCCCCTCGTGGCTGTCTCGC
>NZ_JASJSQ010000123.1:10953-12642 GCF_030236855.1 Stenotrophomonas maltophilia group sp. Smal13 | reverse complement strand
CAGGGGCTGACGCAGAGCGTCGTCATCCTGGGTAGACGCAGCCGCAGGCCGGATGTCAGGGTCCATCACGCTGTTCCCTGCGTGGCGGCAGCCACACCTGTATGCCCGCGCCGAGGCGCAGCACGCGCACCTGCAACTGAGTGGCCAACTGGTCGCGGTTGCCGGCCGCACCGTCGGCACTGCCAAGCAGGGTGACCGGCTGCTGGCGCAGCTGCTCGCCGACGACCCACGTGTGCCCGCCATGCCAGCGGTCCAGGCCCTGCGTGACGTCGGCCAGTGGGGCCGAGACCCAATGCAGGCGCCGCTCGCGCCAGGCCAATGCTCCGGGGGCGGTCGTTGTTGCATGGGCTGTTGCCTGCCCATCGAAGCGCAGCTGTTCGCCGTGGTCAGCCAGCATGCTGACGTTGCCGCTGTCCACGCGCACGCGATGCTCGGTAACGGTGACCACGCTGCTGTTGCCCTGCACGGCAAGATCGAATGCGGTCCCCAGTGCAGTGACGGTGCCCTGTGGGGTATGCACCTGGAAGGGCCGGTCGGCATCGGCGGCGACCTGGAACCAGGCTTGGCCGCGCTGCAGCTGGAGCTGGCGGCGCTGCCCATCGATGCGCACCTTCACTTCGCTGCCGGGTGACAGCAGGACATGCGAGCCATCCCGAAGGGTCTCCTCGCGGATCTCGCCAGCGGCCGTTCGCAGGACCTGCGCTACGGGCGGCGACACATGGCGGCTGTAGAGACCCAGCGCGCACAGCAACAGAACCGCAATGCCGGCTTCGCGCAGGCGACGGCGTTGCCTGCGCTGCTGTTGCCGCTGCAGGCTGGGCAGCGTCGCACCGGCCTGCCACAGGTGTTGCAGATGCTGGTACTGCGCAGCATGGCGAGGGTCGGCCTGGTACCACTGCTCGAACGCGTTCTCGTCGCGGCCACCGTCGTGCCCGTCCAGCCACCAGCGTGCAGCTTCGCGCGCGATCGCGTCCAGGCTCATGCGCCGGGCACCTGCTGCAGGGCGACCAGTGCGCGCAGCAGATGGCCATGCGCGGTCTGCCGGCTGATGCCGAGCTGGCGCCCGATCTCGGCCAGCGCCAACTGTTCAACCCGCGCCAGCAGGAACACCTGGCGCGAGCGCGGTGGCAGCGCGGCGATGATCGCGTCGAGGTGGCGCAGCTGTTCGGCGTCGAGCAGTCGCTGCTCGGGCAGCGGCGCAGGATCGGCGATGGCATGCAACTGCGTGTCATCCAGCGCTTCTTCGCGACGGCGCTGGCGTTGCCGGTAATGGTCGGCAATCAGGTTGTGGGCAACACGGTACAGGTACGCGCGGCCATTGCTCAGCAGGCCACTGGCGGCGACCTTGACGACACGCAGCCAGGTTTCCTGGACGACGTCATCAGCGTCGCTGCGTTGCGGGAGTTTGCGGCGGACATGGGCGTGCAGCGGCCGGTAATGGGCCGCGCACAGCTGCGCGACATCCGTCGGTTCGACAGGCGTGGACACGGGGCGGGCGACAACTGGGAAAGGGAACAGCCCGCGGCGGCAAGGGCAGCGGCTGCACCTTACAGCAAAAGAGAATCATTTGCATCAACGAAGCGGGCGGCGAACGATGCACAGCCAGCCGCGGGGGTCATCGTGGGAGGTAATCGCAGTGGATCTGCAGCGCTTCGGTGGGGTTGTGATGCAGCTCGAAGCCGGCAGTCT
>NZ_JASJSQ010000123.1:0-10802 GCF_030236855.1 Stenotrophomonas maltophilia group sp. Smal13 | reverse complement strand
GTGCAGCAGCTGGAGGGCGCGGTGGTGCAGGCTGCGCTTCGCGCGTGCGACCGGCTCGGCATACCGGGCGATGCGGCGGTGCTGCCAGCGCGGCGGGGTGAACACGCCCAGGGGCAGCAGCCGCAGCCGCTTGCCGTGCAGTACCAGTGAGACATCGACATGACGGCCATCGATGTCGTGGCCGTTGGCACCGAAGATGGCGTCGACTTCATCCTGGCGCTGCGGATAACAGGCACGGAAGAGGGTGATGCCGAGCCCACGCACCAGGCGGCGGAAGCCACCGAGACGGCTGTGGCTGGGTTCGAAGCCACGGGTGAGCAGTAGCCGCAGCCCCACAGGCAGCATTGCCTGCGCGTCGAGCAGGCGTTGCAGTACCTCTTCTTCCAGTTGGATGCGGGTGGAGGGCCAGCGCGGGGCGATGAGCAGTCCGTGGTGGTTGCCGCGTTGCAGGGTCAGCATCGGTGAAGCTTCGCACGCGGCCGAACAGCCGGGGTAGTGCCGGCCGCTGGCCGGTAGATTCGAATGCCGGCCAGCGGCCGGCACTACCGTGACGATCGTCAGAGATCGCGGTACTGGATCTGCGAAGCCAGTACGCGCAGGCCGTCGGCATTGCTGGACAGGATGCGCTCTTCGCCAACACCTTTCTGCCGTTTCAGCTGGAAGCCCTGATCCGCAGGCAGTTGTGCGGCGATGGCGTCCATGCGCTGCAGGGCATCAGGGCCGCTGCAGTCGAAGTGGCCCCAATAGACGCCTTCGCGGTGGATCTGCAATCGATAGTTCATCGCGGTGTCTCCGGCAGGTCCTGCAGCCAATGGTCGAACATCGCGGTGGCGGCTGCGGCCAGTGGTGCGCCATAGCGACGCGCCTGCGCGCGCAGGTCGTTGGGATCGATGCCGGCCTGGGCCAGCTCCAGCGTGTGGCCGACCAGCCAACGCTCGAACTGGCGGGCGTCCAGTTCCGGATGGCATTGCAGGGCCAGTGCGTGGTTGCCGATGGCGAAGGCCTGATGGCGGCAGGCCGGCGTGCTGGCCAGGCGGCGTGCACCGGCCGGAAGCTCGAACGCCTCACCATGCCAATGCAGTACCGGAATGCCCTGCAGGGCCTGCAGCGGTGAACGCTGGCCTTCATCGGTCAGCAGCAGTGGCGCAAAGCCGATTTCCTTGCCGCCGCTGGGAGCGACACTGGCACCGAGTGCACGCGCCATCAGTTGTGCACCCAGGCAGATGCCCAGGGTTGGCCGCTGCTGCTGCAGCCGGCGCTGCAGCAGGGCGATGCTGTCGGTGACGAAGGGATAGGTCGCTGTGTCATTGGCACTGATCGGGCCGCCCAGCACCACCAGCAGGTCGGCCACTTCGGCCGGATCGAGCGCATCGACGCCGGCCTGCAGCACCTGCAACTGCCAGCCTTGTGCCAACAGCAGAGGCTGCAGGGTGCCGAGGTCTTCAAAGGCAACGTGTTGCAGGACAACCGCGTGCTTCATGCCGGGGCTCCGCTGTTCGGCCAGTAGAAGCTGTCCGGGGTGGCGCGGGCGCCGAAGATGGCCTGGCCGACGCGGACCACGGTGGCACCTTCCTCGATGGCCACTTCGAAATCACCAGACATGCCCATCGACAGCTGCGACAGGTCAAGGCCGGGCGGGGCGGTGCGTTGCAGCTGGTCGCGCAGTTCGCGCAGGCGCACGAAGCAGGCGCGCACGCGCTCGACGTCGGGGGTGAAGATGGCCAGGGTCATCAGGCCGCGCACACGCAGGCGATCGAAGGCCGGCAGCTGCTGCACGAAGGCCTCGACCGCGTCGGGTTCCAGTCCGTACTTGCTCGGCTCGGCCGAGGTGTTGACCTGCACGAACACATCCAGCGTGCGGTCTTCCAGTTGCAGGCGCTGCTGCAGGGCCTCGGCCACGCGCAGGCTGTCCAGCGCCTGGAACTCGCTGGCAAAGCGCGCCACGTAGCGCGCCTTGTTGGTCTGCAGATGGCCGATCACCGACCAGTGCACGCCCAGGTCGGCCATCGTTTCGGCCTTGCGCTGCGCCTCCTGCACCTTGTTCTCGCCTAGTTCGCGGCAGCCTGCGGCCACCGCCATGCGGATGCGGGCGTCATCGACGGTCTTGCTGACCGGCAGCAGGCGCACGCTGGCCGGGTCCCGGCCGACGCGCGCGCAGGCATCGGTGATGCGTTGGCGCACCGTGACCAGGTTGGCGGCGATCTGTTCAACGGACTGGGCGACGGGCCAGTCGGCAGCGGCAAGGGGCATGCGGGCACCTCCAATGCAGGATGGCCAGGGTGGGATACACTGGCACAGGACAAGATATATTTTGGCATAGGACAAAATGAAAATCACCGGGCATAGCGCCGAATCGATCTTCGACAGCATCCGCGACGGCATCGGCAAGGGCCGCCTGCCGGCCGGCAGCGTGCTGCCGCCGGTGCGTGAACTGGCCGAGCAACTGGGCGTGAACCGCAACACCGTGGCCGCTGCCTACAAGCGCCTGGATGCGGCGGGCCTGGCCAGCACGGCGGGCCGCCGTGGCACGGTGGTGCGCGGATTGCCGCCGACGCTGGCGCGCGAGGGCAGTACGCCCGGGCTGGCGCTGCAGGACCTGGCCGGTGGCAATCCGGATCCGCGCCTGCTGCCGAACCTGCGCCTGGCCCCGGCCGCGCCGCGTTTGTACGGCGTAGGCACGGTCGACCCGAGGTTGCAGGCGCTGGCGCGCGCCTCGCTGGATGCGGACTGCCCGGAGGGCTATGCGCTGGAGCTGACCCATGGCGCGGTTGATGGCATCGAGCGCCTGCTGGCGGCGTGGTTGCTGCCAGGAGACCGCATCGCGGTGGAGGATCCATGCTTCCTCGGTAGCCTCAATGTGCTCAATGCTGTGGGCCACGCGCCGTTGCCGGTGGCGGTGGACGCGCATGGCATGCAGGTCGATTCGCTGCGGCAGGCGCTGGAGGCCGGCGCACGCGCGGTGCTGCTGACCCCGCGGGCACACAACCCGACCGGGGCCAGCCTGGATGCGAAGCGGGCACGGGCGTTGCGGCAGTTGCTGGCGGCCTACCCGCAGGTGGCGGTGCTGATCGACGATCACTACGCACTGCTCTCGCAGCAGGCCTATCACTCAGTGCTGCCGCTGGATGGCCGGCGCTGGGCGCTGCTGCGTTCGTTGTCCAAACCACTGGGTCCGGACCTGCGGCTGGCCTGGCTGGCCTGCGATGAGGAGACCGCATCGCGGTTGCGGCTGCGATTGGCGTCCGGCACCGGCTGGGTCAGCCACCTGCTGCAGGATGCAGCGACTTCGGTGCTGGCGTCGGCAACGCAGCGGGCGAAGATCGCCTCGGCGGGTGAGCGCTACCAGCAGCGCCTGCAGTCGCTACAGGAGCTGCTGCGCGCGCATGGCATGCCGACGCCGCAGCCGATGGAAGGATTGAACCTGTGGCTGCCGTTGCCGGCCGACAGCCACCCACAGGTGCTGGCACTGGCCTCGCGCGGATGGCATGTGCGCGCCGGCGAAGTGTTCGCGGTGGCGGCACCGGGCCATGGTCTGCGCATTACGTGTTCGGCGCTGGGACCGGCGCAGCTGCGGCAGCTGGCCGATGACCTGGCGGCGGTGTGTGGTTTGTAGCGTCGGGCCATGCTCGGCTTTGCTTCGCCTTTATAGAGCCGAGCCATGCTCGGCTGCTGTTGGTAGAAGCAGTCGAGCATGGCTCGACTCTACATGACCGGTAGTCGAGCATGGTTCGACGCTACAGAAGCAGATCAAGGCGCGGCGTTGGCGCCGGGGCGCACGTAGTAGGACTGGCCGCTGTCATCGACGAACATCAGCTCCGGCTTGCCCTGCCAGGAGGTGAGCATGGCGCCGGTGTTGTTCTGGTGCTTGACCATCAGGCTGGCGCCACGGTCCGGATTGGCGACGACCTTGAACACTTCGGTGGTGCCGGTGGCATCGTCCAGGGTCAGCAGGGCTTCGCCGCCGCGGTCGCTGGTGCCGTAGCCGCCGCGTTCGGAGCCGTCGGGGCCGAGCAGGATCAGGCCGGACAGGGCGGTGGCGCGCGGCCCCTGGGTGCGGCCCTGGCTGAGCGGATCGGGAACCGGTGCGCCGAGAATCACCCGCGGCTGGCCGCTTGCATCGTGGATGATCAGCCCGCGTGCCTCGATGATGCGCTGTGGCGATTGGCTGCGATGCAGGCTCCAGGCGGTCCAGCCGGAAACAAGCAGGGCGAGGGTCGAGACCACCAGCGTGGTCAGCAGCAGCGCACGGGACATCGGGTCGTCCTTCCTTGGATGTGCCGACGATAGCGGATGCGGACCGGCAATGGCCAGTTCGTTGTGTGACGTTGTGTATCGTCAGTGGAAATCGCGACTGTGGCTGCGCAGTCCCTGCAGCAGTTCATCCAGGCAGTGCATGCGCTGCACGATGACGTGCTGCACGCCATCGACGCGTTCCAGGCGGCCATCGATCTGCATCAGCTGGGTATCGACCAGCACCCGGTGCTGGCGATCGGCCAGGTGCCGCCAGACCACGGCGTTGATCATGCCGGTCTCGTCTTCAAGGGTGAGGAAGGTGACGCCACTGGCGGTCTGCGGGCGCTGGCGCATGCGCACCAGGCCGGCGATGCGCACGCGCCGGCCATGGCCGTGGGCAGCCAGTTGTGCGGCATCCAGGCAGCCACGGCTGCGCAGTTGCGCGCGCAGGAACGAGATCGGATGGCGGCCCAGCGTGGTGCCGGTGCTGCGGTAATCGGCCTGCATGTCTTCCCAGGCGCTGGGCAGGGGCAGTGGCACGCGGGCTTCGGTGGTGGCGCGGGCCTGGTCGAACAGCGGCAACCGGTTTTCCACGCCGGAGATATCCCAGCGCGCACGATGGCGATGGCCGCTGAGCCCACGCAGCGCCCCGGCATCGGCCAGCAGGCCCTGCTGGCGGCGGTCCAGAGCGGTACGCTGGCACAGGTCACCCACATCGTCGAACGGGCGCCGCGCACGTTCACGCATGATGGCCTGCACGGCGGGCTCGTTGCAGCCATCGACCAGGCGCAGGCCGAGCCGGATCGCGGCCGGCCCCTTGCTGAAATCCAGCGTGCAGTCCCAGTCGCTGTGGCGCACGTCCACCGGCAACACGCGGATGCCATGCCGGCGCGCATCCTGCAGCAGCTGGTCGGGGCTGTAGAAACCCAATGGCTGGCTGTTGATCAGGCTGGCGGTGAACGCGGCCGGGTGATGGCACTTCAGCCAGCAACTGTTATAGGTCAGCAGGGCGAAGCTGGCGGCGTGGCTTTCCGGAAAACCGTAGTCACCGAAGCCCTTGATCTGTTCGAACAGGTGCTCGCCGTACTCGCGGCTGAAGCCGTTCTTGAGCATGCCGGCCAGCAGCTTCTCGCGATGCGGTTCCAGGCCGCCACGGCGCTTCCACGCCGCCATCGAGCGGCGCAGGGCATCGGCCTGGCCCGGGGTGTAGCCGGCCGCTTCCACCGCCAACTGCATGACCTGTTCCTGGAACAGTGGCACGCCGAGGGTGCGCGCGAACACGCGTTCCAGCCGCGCTGGATAGAGTGGATTGTCTGGATCGTTCAACGCGTCCGGTCCCTGTTCACGCAGGATCCGCCGCCGCTCAAGGTAAGGATGGACCATGTCACCCTGGATCGGGCCGGGGCGCACGATCGCCACTTCGATCACCAGGTCGTAGAAGGTGCGCGGCTGCAGGCGCGGCAGCATCGCCATCTGCGCGCGCGACTCGATCTGGAATACGCCGATGGTGTCGGCGGCGCAGATCATGTCGTAGGTCTTCGTATCCTTGGGAGGAATCGCATCCATGCGTCCTTCGTGCAGGCCATGCTGCTGCAGCATCGCCAGGCATTTGCGGATGGCGGTGAGCATGCCCAACGCCAGGCAGTCGACCTTCATCAGGCCGGTGGCATCGAGGTCGTCCTTGTCCCACTGGATGACGGTGCGGTCGGCCATCGCTGCGTTCTCCACCGGCACCAGGGTTGACAGCGGATGCTCGGAAATCACGAAGCCGCCCGGGTGCTGCGACAGGTGGCGCGGGAAGTCGATCAGTTCGGTGGTCAGCGCCAGCAGTCGCCGCATCAGCGGGGTTTCCGGATCGAAGCCGCGCTCGCGCAGGGTCTCCGGCAGCGGCACATGGCCGCCCCAGTGGTCCATCGCCGCGCCCAGTTCGTTGACCTGGTCCATCGGCAGGCCGAGTGCACGGGCCACGTCGCGGATCGCGCTGCGGCCACGGTAGCTGATCGCCACCGCAGTCAGGGCGGCGCGCTCGCGGCCATAGCGCTTGAATACATACTGCAGCACTTCCTCGCGGCGCTCGTGCTCGAAGTCGATGTCGATATCCGGTGGTTCGTCGCGCTCGGCGGAGATGAAGCGCTCGAACAGCAGGTTGCTGCGTGCCGGGTCGATCTCGGTCACGCCCAACACGAAGCACACTGCCGAGTTGGCCGCCGAGCCACGTCCCTGGCAGAGGATGTCCTGGCTGCGCGCGAAGCGCACGATGTCCTGCACGGTGAGGAAGTACGAGGCGTAGTTCTTTTCCCGGATCAATGCCAGTTCGTGCTCGATCTGTTTGCGTTGTGCCGGTTCGATGCCGCCTTTCCAGCGCCACGGGATGCCGCGCTCGACCAGCACGCGCAGCCAGCTGTCCGGGTCGTGGCCCTCGGGTACCAGTTCACGTGGATAGGTGTACTGCAGCTGCTCCAGGGTGAAGTGGCAGCGCTCGGCGATGCGCAGGGTCTCGGCCAGCAGTTCGGGCGGATATAGCTGGGCCAGCGCGGTACGCGGGCGCAGGTGGCGCTCGCCGTTGGGAAACAGGCGCCAGCCGGCCTCGGCCACGCTGCAGCGGTGGCGGATGGCGGTCAGTGTGTCCTGCAGGGCGCGGCGGCGGCGCACGTGCATGTGCACATCACCACTGGCCACCAGCGGCAGGTGGTGGCGTTCGCCGAAGGCCTGCAGCTGCTGCAGGCGACGCGCGTCGTCATGCTCATGGTGCAGCTCCACCGCCAGCCACAGGCGATCATCGAAGCTGGCGCGCAACAGTTCCAGATCGGTGGCCGCTGGTTGCCGGTCCAGCCATAGGCACAGCAGGCCGCCGGGCAGGCCGAGCAGGTCCTCGCGCAGGCAGCGGTATTCGCCCTTGGCCGCGCGCCGCCGGCAGGTGGTGATCAACTGGCACAAGCCGGCGTAGGCGGCCTGGTCGGTGCACAGCAGGGCCAGCTTCGGCCCGTCCTCGATCTGGAATTCGGCGCCGACGATCAGCGCCACGCCATGCGTCTTGGCGGCCTGCCAGGCGCGCACGATGCCGGCCAGCGAGCATTCGTCGGTGATCGCCAACGCGCGGTAGCCCTGGCCGGCAGCGCGCGCGAACAGTTCTTCGGCGATCGAGGCGCCACGCTGGAAACTGAAGGCCGACAGGCAGTGCAGTTCGGCGTAGCCGGGCAGTTCGCTGTGCATGGCGGCTCAGCCGAACCAGCCGTGCAGCATCCACGGGGCATGTGGATCATTGCGCTCACGGAAAGCCCAGCCGCGCTGGCCATGCGCGGTTTCCACCACGTAGTAATCGCGGCGCGCATCGGCCTGGTCCCACCAGCCCGATTCGATCCGCTCCGGCCCGGTGACGATGCGCAGGCGCGGATCACGCAGCGGTTGCGGCGTGTCCAGCAGCCAGCCCGGACGCAGTGGCCAGTACGACGGAGGCTTGACCGCGGGCTGGGTGCCACTGGCGCGTTCGGGGCGATGGTCGGCCTGCACCGCCAGCGGCTGCACGGCGTCATCGCCGAGCCGCGCCCGCAGGCGCTCGCGCAGCTGGTTCCAGGGCATCGCCTGTGCCGGCCGGGTATCGAACAGGTCACGCGCGGCGGGCACGAACGGTGGCAGCTGTTCGGCCTGCAGGCGCAGTGCGCGGCTGCCGGCCGGCAGGGCGAACGCTTCCATGCGGTTGCGTGCGATCTCGAACAGCAGCGCGGGATCGCGCTCGGGTGCCAGCAGGCCGATGGTCAGCACGCTGGCCGGCAGCAGGTCATGCTCGAAGTGCAGGTCGAAGCGCTGTACGCCGCCATCGCGCGAGCACAGGAAGGCCGCCAGGTCCAGCAGCAGGCGGCGCAGCGGGAACAGCAGGGCCTGGCTGGATTCGATCTCGTATTCGAATTCGATGCGTGCATCGAAACGGTCCGGTGGCTGGTAGTAGCGCAGTGGCGCGGTGGGCAGGCCGCGCAGCGCATCCAGTTGCTGCAGCACCTCGGGTGAGAAGCGCCGGGCCAGGCTGTCGCGCGGCAGTTCGAGCACCGCACCCAGCGTGCGCAGACCGGAACGACCGAGCACGGTCACCGCTTCGCTGGGCAGGCCGCAGCGCGGCAACGGCAGCTGCGCCAGTGCCGCTGGCAGCTGCTGCGCATCGATGCCGAGGCCGTCGTGGACGTTGGCCAGCACGCGCGCGGCATGCGCGGTGGGTGCGGCCACCAAGCGGTGGCGGAAACCAAGCTCATGCAGTTCGCCGCGCAGGCGCTTTTCGATCGTCAGCCAGTCACCGAACAGGGCACGGCTGGCACCGATTTCCATGACCAGCGCGTGCGGAAAATCGAGGCTGACCTGCGAGCTGTAGGCGTAGGCCCAACTGGCAAGCAGCTGCCGGGTGTGCTGTTCGGCGTTCGGGTCGTAGTCGTGCAGGTACATGTCCTGCACCAGCACCTGTGCGGCCGACAGCAGCATGCCCGGGCGCAGTCCCGCTGCGCGTGCCGACGGGCTGACCGCACGCAGCACGCGACGCTGCGCCGGCCCCTGCAGCAGCACCAGTGGCCGCTGCGGGTCCGGCTGCAGGCGCAGCACGCTGTCCAGTGCCAGCTGCGGCAACAACAGGCAGGCCCAATGCATGACGCGGCCTCAGTGGGCGATGGCCAGTGGCAACGGCTGTGCGGGTGGCAGGCCGCCACGGCACTTCAGCACCCGCACCTGGCCGTGGTCGAGCTGCAGGCGCAGACTGGCCGGGGAGGGGTTGCGCGCTGCCTGCGCCTCGCGGAACACGAAGCCCAGGCACTGGCCGCTGTCGGCAGCCACCTGCAGCCGGCGCAGTGAGCGGTCGTCGGCCTGGTGTGGCCAGCACAGCACCGCCGCGCAGGCGGCCGAGCGCAGGCACTGCTCGGTGGCCCACAGCGCCTGTTTCGGTGCGGCGTGGATGATCTGCAGCTGGGCCAGATCCAGCCCGGCCGCCGCCCAGGCCGGGGCATGCGGGCGATAGGGCGGGGCGACCAGCACGATCGGGCGGTCGCGCTGGCTCAGCTTCGCCAGCGCCGGCCAGACCAGGGCCAGCTCGCCCACGCCGGGCGCGGCCTGCAGCACCTCGCACAGCCCGCTGGCCGGCCAGCCACCGCCGGGCAGGCGCGCATCCAGTGCCGGGTGGCCGCTGGCCAGGTGATCGCTGGCCGGGCCCTGGCGGGCCGGGCCGCGCCACAGCTGGCGCCCGTCCAGCAGCCGGTCGAGGGCGACGACAGCACCCATCAGCCGGTCCTCCAAGGGAGGCGCCGGGTTGGCTTGAAGCGGCAGGAACGGGCGGAAACGGCAGGCATGGCGCGAGTATCGACGGGCCGGTATCAGGGGCTGAGACCGGACATGCTACTCGCCTTGTGAGTAGAATTACTAATGAAATCGGAAGGTCGGGTTTCAGGTTGCTGAAGGGGTAAAGCATCCACGCATGGCGTGGATCTACCAGGGTTCTCTCCAGTAGATCCACGCCATGCGTGGATGGGAAAACGGTGCCGACCAGGGTCGGCACCTACAGGCACGGGCACTCCCGGTTACGGGCGCACCGGCAGCGCCACCGGGCGCAGCGGCGCGGCATCGCCGCCGCGGATCTTCAGCGGGCCGCCGATGAAGGCGAACTCATAGACCTTGTCGCGGGCCAGTTCGTCCAGCGCCACCAGCTCGATGATCGGCGCGCCCTGCTGGGCCAGCAGGTAGGTGTGCAGCGGCACGTAGTCGTCGGACACCTCCGAGGGGAAGGTCTCGAAGCTGAGGTTGTCGGCGCCGACGATCATCGCGCCGCTGTCCTCCACCAGGAAGCGCGCCGCGTCCAGGCCCATGCCCGGCGGGTTGGCCATGTAGGCCTTGGGCTGTTCGAACAGGCGCATGCGGCCGGTGCGGATCAGCACCACGTCGCCCTGCTGCAGCTTCACCTGCTGGCGTGCCAGCGCATCCTTCAGGTCCTGGCGGGTGACGCGGTAGCTGTCCGGCAGCATGTCCACGCCCTTGGCGCCGGCCACGTCGATCAGCACGCCACGCGCGATCAGCGGCGGGAATTTCTCGATGCCGGTGACGTTCCAGCCACGGTCACCGAGGTGCTTGTCGGCCTCGAAGCCGTTCCAGATCTTTCCGTGGATGCCGAAGTGGTTCAGCGCATCGATGTGGGTGCCGGTGTGGCTGTACATCGAGAATGCGGTGCCGGTGTAGCTGCGGGTGAGGTTCATGGTCTCGCCCACGCCCATCGGATCATCCATCACCGTGCCGCGCGGGGTGTGGGTCATCCAGAACTGGTAGTGCGGGTCGCCGGCATCCTGCCAGCTGGGCATGCCGACGTAGTATTCGGTGGCCAGGTCATAGGCCTTGCCGCCACTGACCCGCGACAGGATCGCTGCCCGCGAGGCGTCGGTGATCAGGTTGAGGCGGCCGATCTCGTCCTTCGGCCCCCAGGGGCTGGTGCCGACCTGCTGGCCGGAGGGAACGCGTTCGTGCGCGGATACGGTGGTGGAAGCGGCGGTGCCGGCCAGCAGCAGGGCCAGCGCGGTGGCCAGGGTACGTGGGGTCATGGGGAGTCTCCT
>NZ_JASJSQ010000122.1:0-12921 GCF_030236855.1 Stenotrophomonas maltophilia group sp. Smal13 | reverse complement strand
CGATTACGAGGACATCGGCCAGCCGGTCAGCGGCCGCGCCCACGCTGGCCTGGCCGGCCTGGTCTGCGCCGCCATTGGGCGTGGCCGGTGCCGTGCTACTGATCGCTGTCGGCGCCATGGCGGCCGCCACGCTGAAGGACCGCCTGGTGCTGCTGCTGGGTGCCGGTCTCGTGGGCTACGGCAGCGCAGTGCTGTTTCTCTTTGCGGGGGCGCCGGACGTCGCCTTCACACAGGTGGTCGTTGAGACGGTGTTCGTCATCGTCGTTGCGGCGGTGCTGTTGGCGTTGAAACGCCAAGGCAAGGCCATGAGCGTGCCCGAGCCGGTCTGGCGCCCGATGGCGCTCGTGCTGTCGCTGGCCTTCGCCACCGTGCTGACCGCGCTGCTGCTGGCCGCCGTGGCGCTGCCCTTCGACGACACGCTGTCGCGCTGGTTCGGCGAGCACAGTGTGCCGGCCGCGCAGGGCCGCAACGTGGTAAACGTGATCCTGGTCGACTTCCGAGCGCTGGACACGCTGGGCGAGATCACGGTCGTGATGCTGTCGCTGCTGGCGGCGGTGCCGCTGCTGCGTGCTGTGCGCACCCGGCGCGACACGGAGGCCGGACGATGAACCGCCGGCTGGTCATCCTGGAGGTAGTGGCTAAGCCCCTGTACGTGGTGATCCTGGCCGCGTCGCTGGTGGTCCTGCTGCGCGGCCACAACGAGCCCGGCGGCGGCTTCATCGGCGGCCTGCTGGCGGTGACCGCCAGCGTGCTGTGGGCCGTCGCGCACGGACCCGATGCCGCCACGCAGCGCCTGCCGCTGCGCTCGCCGGTGCGGCTTGCGGCGCTGGGCGTGCTGGTCGGCGCGCTGTCGGGCCTGCCGGCCTGGCTGATGGGCAAGGCCTACCTTACGCACCTGTGGGCCGGTGTGCCGCTGGGCTTCACGACGCTGCCGGTGTCCACGGTGCTGGTGTTTGATCTCGGCGTCTACCTGTGCGTGTGGGGTGCGCTGGGGGGTTATGCCATCGCACTGCTCGACAGCGACGAGGCGGAGGAGGGCGCGCAATGATCTGGGCCGTCGCCTTCGCGCTCTGGATCACGTTGACCGCAGGGCTGTACCTGGCGCTGTCGCGCGACGTGCTGCGCTGCGTGGTGGGCCTGGCGCTGCTGGGCAGCGCGGTGAACCTGCTGCTGCTGGCCGCGGGCCGCCTGGGGTCGGCGCAGCCGGCGGTGATCGAGGCGGGCGGCCGGGTGCTGCAGGAGGCGGCCAACCCGCTGCCGCAGGCGCTGGTGCTGACCGCCATCGTGATCGGGTTCGCGCTGATGTGCTTTGCGCTCGTGCTGGTCATGCAGTTGGTGCGGCGCGTCGGCACCGACGATGCGCTGGCGCTGCGGCTGGTGGAGCCCGAGCCGGCGGACCCCGTGAAGCCGCCGCTGGCCTTCGATGCCGTCCATGCCGACGACGATGCGCGGCCGCAGAGGGCCGACACGTGAGCATCGTCGCCACCGCACCCGTGCTCGTGCCGCTGGCCACCGCGGGCCTGACGGCGCTGTTCTCGGGCCGGTCCCGCACGCAGCAGGCCATCAGCTTCGTCGGCGTCCTGGGCTTCCTGGGGGCGGCGGTGACGCTGCTGGCGCAGGTCAGCGCCAGCGGCCCGGTCGGCGTCAGCTTCGGCGATTGGCCCGCGCCCTACGGCATTCAGTTCCGCTTCGACGGCCTGTCCACCGCCTTGCTGCTGTTGACGGCGCTGATGGGCCTGGTCACGCTGATCTTCCTGGGCAGCGACGCCGACCCCGGTCCGCGCCACCGGCTGCTGCTGCCGCTGCTGCACGGCACGCTGGCCGGCGTGGCCGGTGCCTTCAGCACCGCCGACCTGTTCAACCTCTATGTCTGGTTCGAGGTGATGCTGATCTGCGCCCTGGGCCTGATCGCGCTGGGCGGCCGGCGCGACCAGCTCGATGCCGCCTTCAAGTACCTGGGCCTGAACCTGTTCGGCACGCTCCTGCTGCTGGCCGCCATCGGGCTGCTCTATGCCGCCACAGGGCAGCTCAACTACGGCGGGCTGGCACTGGCGGCGCGCCAGCTCGACCCGGCCCTGCTGCACACGTTGCTGGCGGCGCTGACGGTGGGGCTGCTGCTGAAGGCCGGGGCTTTTCCGCTGTATGCCTGGCTGCCGGCGTCCTACCCCACGCTGCCCGCGCCGGTGCTGGCCCTGTTCGCCGCGCTGCTGGGCAAGGTGGCGGCCTACGCCGTGCTGCGCATGCTGGGCGACGTGTTCATGCCCGAAGGTGCGGCGCTGTACGAGGTGCTGGGCTGGGTGGCGGTGGCCACCATGGTGGCTGGTGTGCTGGGCGCGGCGCACCACTGGGACATGCGGCGCATCCTGGCCTTCCACAGCGTCAGCCAGATCGGTTACGTGCTGCTGGCGGTGGCACTGGGCGGCCCGGCCGGCCATGCCGCGGCGCTGTTCTACACGCTGCACCACAGCCTGGTGAAGGCCAGTCTGTACCTGACCGCCGGCATGGTGGCCAGCGTGGCCGGCAGCTACGACCTGCGGCGCATCGGTGGCCTGGCCGCCGCACGGCCGATGCTGGCGCTGCTGTTCGCGGTGATGGCCTTGTCGCTGGTAGGCATTCCGCCGCTGTCGGGCTTCTGGGCCAAGCTGCTGGTGCTGCAGGAGGCCTTTGCACAGGGGCGCTACACGTGGGCCGCGCTGGCCCTGCTGGTGAGCGTGCTGACGCTCTACTCGATGATGAAGATCTGGACCGAGGCCTTCTGGAAGCCCCATCCCTTGGCCGATGCGGAAGGTGTATGGCCAGCGCGGCGCGTGGCGCTCGCACCGGCCTGGGCGGCGACGGTCAGCCTGGCGGCCGTGACGCTTGCGATCGGATTTGCACCCCAGACACTGATCGAGTTCGCGCAGGCCGCGGCCGCGACGCTGGGCCGGAAATGAACCGCAGGAGCCGCCACATGAATTGCCGTGCCGCATGAACAAGCTCACCGCCGCCGTCCTTTTGCCACTGCGCTTTGGCTGGGCGATGCTCGCCTCGGGCGTGCAAACGGTTGCCGCGATCGTTCGGCGCGGCCTGGCTATCGGCACGGCGCCTGCGGCGACCTTCGTGCGCATCGGCTTCGCGCCGATGAGTCCACAGGGCGCTGCGCTGCTGGTCTGCATGATCTCGCTGACGCCGGGGACGACGGTGATCGACATCGACCTGGTGCGCCGGGAGATGGTGCTGCACATGCTCGACGCGAACAACGCGGCGGCTGAGGTCGACGCCATCCGGCGCGACTTCGAGCCGCCGCTGCTGGCCTGGTTTGGAGAGTCGGCATGAACGGGCTGCTGAACGCGGCCTCGGTGGGCTGGGCCACAGCCGTGCTCACCTTGCTGGCGCTGTGCGCGACCCTGATCGCCACCGTGCGCATCGTGCGCGGGCCTCGGCATGCGGATCGCGTGGTGGCCCTCGACATCTTCCTGGCGGCCGCCGTGGCGCTGTGCGTTGCGGCCTCGCTGGCCACCCGCCGCACCGTGTTCCTCGACGTGGCCATCGGCCTTGCGCTGGTCGGCTTCGTGGGGACGGTGGGGTGGGCACGCTTGATCGAGCGGTCGGCGCCGTCCGATACGCAGGAGGAGCGGCGATGATGACGACCCTGGGCGGGCTGCTGCTTGCTGCTGGCGCGGTGTTGCTGGTGATCGCAGCCTGGGGCGTGATCGTGTTGCCCGATGCACTGGCCCGCCAGCACGCGGCGACGAAGGCGGGCACGTTGGCGCTGACGCTCGTGTGCGTGGGCGCCTTGCTCGTGGCCCAGGACACGGCCTGGACCTGGCGGCTGCTGCTGATCCTGGGTTTTCTGCTGGCGACCTTGCCGGTGGCTTCTCACCTGCTGGCACGGGCTGCAGTGCGCGAAGGGGGTCTGGCTCAAGCGGTCGACGCGGCGGAGTTCGTCTCCAACACGGACTGGGACGGAACGCCTGACTGAAACAGGTGTTCCGTCAGCGCCTGATTGAACTCAGCCAAGAGCGTTGAATTGCTGCCGTTCAAATCAAGCTGCCAGTTATTCTGAACAACGAGCATGCATACACCGAAGTCGCGGGGGTTTCGGTGACGAGACTGACGAACTGGTTGTCGGTATAGAAGTCCCCGGCAATATGGGGTCTGGTGCAGGCGGCTACGAGGGAAACCTTGGTCGAGCGCATGGCTGGCGCCACCTGTACGTACTGTGCTTTGGCCCGCTGGGTCGAGGTGTATTCATTGCTTTCGTTTGTAGCTTGTTCTTTGACATCGGTGGTTCTCGCAGAACTTGATGTTGTTTGGTGCGAGAGATTGGCGTTCGCGTCTCGGCGTACCTCCGTCGGGCTCTGCGGGCTGCGCCCCGCGCCCCTGCGGGTCGCAGCCATTCGGCTCCGATCTCTGACGCACTCCGGCCGTCGGTGGGCCCCCGGCCTGCGCGCTGCGCTTGCCTGTTTCGTGCCTGCTTGTGTGGTGGGGCTGGCTTGCTGATCCCTTCATCCTTGCACACCGTTCTCGCTGTCAAGGTCTGCGCGTCCTGTGGTCGCTGGCGGCCGTTCGGCCGTCTTCGAACCTGTGACCGCTGCGCTGCGGCGTGCCGTTTCCGGTCTCGGGCAATCCCGCCCGATCACCGGAGTTGGTCATGGACGACAAATCACACGTTTCGCTGGAGCAGCAGCTTTGTCTGGTGTGCGGCACTGCTTTTGATACCGGCAACATCTTGCTCGACCGGCGCCTGCGCGCGAGCATGAAGCACCACACGACGACGGGCTGGGGGCTGTGTCCCAAGCACCAGCGCCTGTTTTCGGAGGGCTTCGTGGCCTTGGTCGAATGCGATCCGCAGCGCAGCGGAACGCCGTCGGGTTCGGGCCTGATGAAGCCTGATCAGGCGTACCGCACCGGGCGGCTGGCGCATTTGAAGCGGGATGCCTTCGCCCGGGTGTTCAACGTTCCGGTCGCGGCCGAGCAGCCGTGTGTCTTTGTCGAGCTTGGCGTGATCGAACAACTGCAGGCGATGGTGCCTGCGACAGATTGACGCTGCGTTGAGGCCTTGTGGCGCCGCCCCGTACATCGCGGGAGCGGCGCTTTTCTGATGCTGTGCTGCGCTGTTGGGGTTGACCCTCAACCCAATGGGCCGACCCCTTTCTCTCCGGCAGTGCTGCGCGATTCGCACCCCCTGCGCGCCGGTTTCACCGGCTTGCCTGGCCTTTGCGGGCGCTCCCCCCGTCAAGGGCCGCTGCGGCGCCCGTGTCCTCGGCTGCGCCTGCGGGCCGCGCCAGCGCCTTCGCTTCCTCCCTTGACGGCGCACCCGCGCCGGCCCCAGCTGCTGCCCATGGCCGCGAAGGGCTTCGCGGCCCCTGCGGAGCCCAACACCCAAGGAGAGCGCCCATGCACAGCAACGACTGACTTCCCAACCTTTTCACTATGTCTTCCATTGTTTGAACAAGGTCCCCTTGTGGGACAGGAGATTTCACATGAACACCGTTACCGAGGGTTGGCCGTTAATTCGGGAAAAGTCCGACAATCTTCGGTAACCGATTGTCGCTGCAGCAATTTCGCCACCGCAGATCAGTGAGACGTTGTGTTCCTTCGCCGCGCCGCTGGCGCCCATTACTTCAGAGGAAGGTCTTGGGTCGCCTCTTCGGCTGCAGGCGGACGCACGCGACGCTTGCCGGTGCGCTCGACGGGCTCCGTCGCCGGCGTCAATGTCGCATCACGCTGAGCCCACGCGGCCTGCATGCCTTCAAACCGAGCCTGGGTTCGCTCGCGTTCGAGTTCGGAATCGCGTAGCTCTCGGCGCGTTTGCTCAAGTTGCGATCTCGCCTGGTCCAGGTGGGACTGCAGCACCTCTGCGTCTGTGATCGCCTTTGCCGTTCGCTGTTCGAGGGATGTCACTTGTGCCGGAAGCGGTCGCAAGGATTCCAGTTCTTCACGAGCTTTGCGGACCTCGCGTTCGGCCTCCGTCAACGCCTTCTGCTGGTGCGTGGTCTGTTCAAGCAGGCGGCCGTTATCACGATTGAGTCTCAGCAGCTCCGCGTTCTTGGCGGTGACCTGGTCCGCGGCCTGGCGGAGTTCGACCTGCAACGCCTGAAGGGCCTGTTCGTGCTGACGTTGCTCGCGTGCCCTTTGCTCCTGCGCCTGGGCCCGGAAGTGGTCAACGTCAGCGCCCACGACGAGCCGCGCAGCCCCGAGCAGAAGCGCCGTGCGATGAGCTGGGCGCAACGCCTCAAGCGGGTCTTTTCCATCGACGTCACCGCCTGCGTCCACTGCGGTGGCACCGTGCGGATCGTCGCCAGCATCGAGGAACCTGCCGCCATCCGCGCCATCCTTGGCCACTTCGTGAAGCAGGGCGCGCGGGAAGAAGCGCACTACAGGCCCGCAGCGCGCGCACCGCCAGTGCAAGCCGCGTGACGATCTGCCGGCTGCACAGCCGACGGCGAAACCGGAATCCGAGCCGATGCGGCCACGATCCGCAGGGCGGCGCTCGGCCCGCTGTCGGGAATCAGCGAAGCATGGCTGCTGACAACCCCGCTGCGTGGCCCCGCGATGCCGAAATCCCACTCACAGACGTCCGATCCGTGCCCAAAACGGGGCTTGCGCGACCACCGCCTACCCAGCAGACTGCCCGAAAAGGGCGTTTGAACTTCCTATACGCGAACTTAAGAACGTTGTCATCTACACAAAAGACCATTGTCCGTTTAGTAAACGCGTGAAGGAGTACTTAACTTCTGAAAAAGTTGATTTTAAACAAATTCGCGTGGATGACGATCCCAAGACTTATGATGAGTTGAAGAAAAAAACCAACCTTCAAACTGTTCCGCAAGTTTTTGTGGATGGAAAATTCATTGGTAGCGCGACTGACTTCTTCGCGTGGATTGATAGCTAAAGAACAAGCCCAAAAATAAAGGAGCAAATTTATGTTCAACTGGGAAAGCATTAACAACTATCTCGATAACGGCACTCCCGCTCCTCCTAGAAAAGTAGAAAAGAGCGAGGAAGAGTGGAAAAAAATTCTGACGCCCGCTCAATTTAATGTCATGCGGAAGAAAGGCACCGAGCGCCCTCACACTGGGGAACTCTGTTCATTTTATGAGGCAGGACGGTATGCCTGCGCGGGCTGCGACACTGAACTGTTTGATTCGAACGTTAAGTTTGATTCGGGAACAGGTTGGCCGAGTTTTTCTGAGCCCGTCGCCGACAACGTAATTCAATATGAACTGGACACGACTTACGGACGAAGAATCGAAGTGCTATGCAATGTGTGCGAAGCCCACTTAGGGCACGTTTTTCCAGATGGTCCTGAGCCCTCTGGGGCTCGATTCTGCATCAACTCGGAGTCGTTGAAGTTTGTAGAGTAATTTTAGAAAATGGAGGGGGTCGTGGGGATTAAGCTGTTCGGTCATAAGGACTGCCACAAAACCAAGATTTACCAGTCGTACTTGAAAGAAAAAGGAATCGAGTTTGATTTTTTAGATGTTCACGAAGACGACGCGGCAGCTGATGAACTGCGATCCCTTTATACTACTGGAAAGTTAAATTTCCCGACAATACTGGTTGGGACAAAGAAGCTGAGAAACCCCAAGTTCAAGGATCTCGACAAGTGGTTGGAAGCTTCGATGAAATAACGAGATCTTTTTTTTGAGGATTGTAATTAGCTTAGTAAGGAGTCAGATCAATGATTATAGCAGTTTTCCGCAGTCGTGTTGCCAAGGAGCACGGTGGGGAGTTTGAAAGAAGATACGCCGAGATGTCCGCGCTTGTCGAAGCCATTCCTGGTTACGGAAGCCATGAGCGGTTTTCTTCTCCTAACGGTGAAGATGTTCTAATTGTCGAGTTCCTTACCAGAGAAGCTTTCGATGCTTGGGATAAGCATCCCGAACACAAAAAAGCCAAGATGCTTGGCAAAGACTACATTTTTGAATCGTACGACGTGAAGGTCGGAGAAGTTTTTGAACGGCACACAAAGCCGGAGGTGAAATTATGAAAACGAGAAACGTTTATATCGTAGGTGGAGCTCGGATTCCATTTATGAAATCTATGACCGCATATCGAGACGTCTCAAGTGAAGAACTAATGACGGCGAGCCTAAAGAGTTTAGTTGATAGATATAACTTGGAAGGAAAAACTGTGGGCGATGTAGCCTTAGGAGCTGTCATGCACAGCTCGGCTAACTGGAATTTGGCTCGTGAAGTCGTTCAATCCTCCGGTTTGCATCCAAACACTCCGGCATATAACGTGCAACGTGCTTGCGGAACGAGCTTGGAAAATACGATTCAGATTGCTCACAAAATTTCTAGCCACCAAATTGAAAGTGGCATTGCGGGCGGTGTTGATAGCAACAGCGATTTGCCCATTATGGTTAGTCGAACTTTCGCAAGAAAATTGATTGCGTTGAATTCTGCCAGAACGCTTGGTGAGAAAGTAAAAATCATTTTAGGAATTAAACCTAGCGATCTAAAGCCAGTGTTGCCCGCAGTGGTTGAGCCACGCACCGGAAAATCAATGGGTGAGCATTGCGAACTCATGGTTAAAGAGTGGAATATTTCTCGCCAAGAGCAAGATGAGTTAGCGCTGGCAAGTCACAGAAATGCAGCTCAAGCATATAAAGATGGGTTTTATGATGATCTCGTCTTTCCATTCCAAGGAAATAAGACCGATGGAATTTTGCGTGCTGATACAACTTTGGAAAAATTGTCGAAGTTAAAACCTGTTTTTGATAAATCAGAAAAAGGGACTTTGACGGCGGGAAATTCAAGCTCGCTCACAGATGGCTCATCCACCGTTCTTTTAGCATCAGAAGAAGAGGCAAAAAAGAATAATTGGCCCCTGTTGGCTAAGATTGTGGATTCTCATACTTCTGCCGTGGATTACGTCGCTGGCGAAGGTTTGCTCATGGCTCCAACTGTGGCGGTCAGTGAATTATTGAAGCGAAACGGCTTAAAGCTTCAGGATTTTGATTTTTACGAAATTCACGAGGCGTTCGCTGGACAAGTGCTCTGCACGATGAAGGCGTGGGAGTCTGCTGAATACTGCAAAACACGTTTGGGACGATCAGAGCCTCTCGGAAAAATTGACCGCTCGAAGCTAAATGTCCGTGGAAGTAGCATTGCCCTTGGGCATCCGTTTGCGGCTACTGGCGCTAAGATCGTCGGAGTTTTAGCAAAGATACTGCACTCAGCTGGTCCTGGAAAACGTGGCCTTATCGTCGTTTGCACGGCGGGAGGAATGGGAGTGGCTACAATTCTTGAAAGTTAGGAGAAAAATATGTCGGATCTAAAAATGAATAAAGAAGACGGTGTTGAAAGCTATGAATTTGCAACCCCTGAAGCAATCGAAGAAGCATTGAAAATCGGGAAGCTTAGTCAAACGGTTTTCGGCATGGGTTGCTTTTGGGGACCGGATTCTAATTTTGGAGGGACGCAGGGAGTAGTGCAAACACGTGTTGGCTACGCTGGAGCATCAACTCTGGATCCGAGTTACCGCAACATCAACGGACACGCCGAAGTCGTCAGAGTGATCTACGATAAAGACCAAATCAGCTACAGGGAACTTCTTGGAAGTTTTGAATCATGGTCTGTTCATGGTAGAAAGCAGGGCCAGTATCGCCAGATACTTTTTGTTTTTGATCTGGAGCAAAAACAAGTAGCTGAAGAACTGATTCAAGCGATTGGAAAGGAGAAATCTCCCGAGGTGATTGAGGCCGGAGAACAAAATGGTTATTTTTGGCCCGCCGAAGATTACCATCAAAAGCATCGTCTTCGCAGAAACAAACAGCTTGTAAGTCTTGCAGAAGTAGATTTCGGTCCTCGCTGGGATGAACATCTGTATTTTACTAAATTAAATAGTACCGATAGAAAAGGCTTCAGTCTCTCAAGCTGGCTAAAAAAGTTGTCTCCGGAAATGCAGAAAGCTTACCGAATCGGTTAATCTGAAATTGCAGCTGGCTAAAGAACTCTATTTTCTATATGTAAAGAATGTGACGATCTCCTTCACATGGAGTCCAAGAGAGCATAAAAAATCTGTGTAAGTCGCATTACCCATGTATTTGAAAGGAATAAATAATGCCAATATCAGACCAGCTTATCGACCGAAGCAAGACCTCAGTTTTTATGAGGTCTTGAGATCAGCGCAGCGTGAACAGATCTCTTACAGTGTGGCGAACACACTGGTTTGATTGCGGCCTTGGGTTTTAGCTTTGTATAACATCTGATCGGCGACTTCGAGCAACTGCTTTTCGGCGATGTCCGATACGAAAACCGGAAAAGGCCGATATGAACCGGCCGGGGCGGGCGCAAGCCTGAGCAGCCATTCCCTGCACCGGAGTGTTTCGTGCCGCGCTTCGCCGCGACCGTGTCGCAGCTGCAGGATGCCGTGGCGCACGCAACGTCGCCGGCAGCGCATCTGCCCACGGCTCGCTATGCGCCTCACCGTCCCGAGCGCACCCTGCTGTACGCGCTGGTGCAGGCGCATTGGCCGGACTTTCTCGCGCGCCGTGAGGTAGAAGACCGCCCGCTGCCCGAGTATGTGCGCGAGGAGTTCGAGACCTACCTGCGCTGCGGCGTGCTCGAGCACGGCTTCCTGCGCGTGGTCTGCGAGCACTGTCGTGCCGAGAGGCTGGTGGCGTATTCCTGCAAGAAGCGCGGGCTGTGCCCGAGCTGCGGGGCGCGGCGCATGGCCGAGTCTGTAATGACCCAGCGGTTTCTGCACAGGTCAGGCTGCTAAAGCATAGGCCTCAGCAGGCGTCTTCATGCCCAGCGCCTGATGCGGACGCCGGTGGTTGTAGAACTGGATCCAGTCGCCGATCACCCGGATCGCGTGCTGCTGGCTCTCGAAGCGATGGCGGTGTGCACACTGCTCCTTCAGCGTGCGGATGACACGCTCGACCATGCCGTTTTGCTGCGGGCAATGCGGCGTGATGAACTCCTGCTGCAAGCCATAGCTGCGCACCAGCCGCGTGTAGTGGCGGCTGGTGAACACCAATCCATTGTCCGAGCGCAGCAGGAACGGCACGGGGACGCGCCCGAGCGTGCCGTAGCGGGTGATCAAGGCTTGCTCCAGGGCCGCAGCGGCCGTGCTGGCCTTGCCGCTCCGCGAGAGCTGCCAGCCCAGCAACTGACGGGTGTGGCAATCGATGACGAGGGCCAGCGTCAGCCACCCATCCCGGCCGCCCCAGATGCGGCACAGATCGGTGGCCCAACGCTCATCGGGCCCCTGCGCGACCGATGGCAAGGCTTGGATGCGGGGCCGCCGACCCACCGCACGCTTGCGGACCTGCCAACCCTTGAGCTGGAAGATCCGTTGCACCGTGTTCTTGTTCATGCCCAGAAGTCCGGCCACCGTGCGGTAGCCGAACGATGGCTCCTCTTCGATCAGCGCCTTGATGGGATCCGCCAGCGCCGGTTTGACCGTCGGCGGCGCCTTCGTCGGCCGGTAATACACCGTACGCCGCGCCACCCCGAACCACCGGCACAACTTCACCATCGAGACCTCAAAGCCCTCCGCACGCAGTCCCTGCTGGATCGATAGCATCAGCTCTCGTCCTTGCCCAACAGGGACGCCAATTTTTTTCTGGCGCGCAGCTCCAGCATCGCCTCGCCATAGGCTTCCTGAAGCTCCTTGAGCTGCCGCTCGTACTGCTCCCGCACATCCTCGGGCTTCGCTCGCAGGGCGTTCTCCATGCCGCGCTTGGCGTCATCAACCCAGCTCTCGATCTCCGACGGCGTTAGATCGAACTGCCGGCTCGACTCGGCCACCGTCGTCTTCCCTTGGATGATCTCCAGCACCAACGCCGACTTCCGCCGCGCCGTCCAACGCTTGATCTCTTCTTCCATCACTTGGCTCATCGTGCTCTCCGTGAAAAGGTAGCGCCTGAGCAGGAAATCACTGGGTCATTACAAGTCGGCGCGGCATCTGGTGGACGAGGTGTTCGGCCCGCGGCCGGTGCGGCAATGGGTGCTGAGTTTCCCGTACCCGTTGCGCTTCCTGTTCGCCAGCAAGCCTGAGGCCATCAGCCCGGTGCTGGGCATCGTGCATCGTGTGATCGCCGGTTGGCTTGCCGATCAGGCCGGCGTGCCGCGGGATACGGCGCAATGCGGCGTGGTGACCCTGATCCAGCGCTTCGGCAGCGCGCTGAATCTCAACATCCACTTCCACATGCTGTGGCTCGACGGCGTGTACGAGGACACCACCGAGCGTCCGCAGCGCAAGCCGCGCCTGCACCGCACCCGTGCGCCCACATCGGCGCAACTGACGGAACTGGCCAACACCATCGCGCATCGCGTGTGCCGGCACCTGACGCGCAAAGGCTGGCTGGAAGGCGAGGACGAATCCGTGTTTCTGTCCGACAGCGCGGCGGGCGACGACGGCATGGATGGGCTGCGGATGAGTTCGATCACCTACCGCATCGCCACCGGTCGCGACGCTGGCCGCAAGGTCGTCACCCTGAAAACGCTACCCGGTGACGCAGGCTCGCTGGAGGGCGATGCCGGCAAGGTCGGCGGCTTCTCGCTGCATGCCGGCGTGGCCGCGGAAGCACACGAGAGCCACAAGCTCGAAAAGCTGTGCCGCTACATCACGCGCCCGGCGATCAGCGAGCAGCGGCTGTCGATCTCGCCACAGGGTAGGGTGCGGTATCAGCTCAAGACGCCGTGGCGAAATGGGACCACGCATGTCGAATGGGATGCGGTGGACTTCATCGCCAAGCTGGCGGCACTGGTCCCGCCACCTCGCGCGCATCTCACCCGCTTCCACGGCGTATTCGCCCCGAATGCAAACCTGCGTGCGCAGCTGACGCCCTCGGGGCGCGGCAGGCGGCCTGCGGGCGATGCGGTGCCGGTTGACGCAAGCGCCCACGACGAGCCGCGCAGCCCCGAGCAGAAGCGCCGTGCGATGAGCTGGGCGCAACGGCTCAAGCGGGTCTTTTCCATCGAC
>NZ_JASJSQ010000121.1:0-12996 GCF_030236855.1 Stenotrophomonas maltophilia group sp. Smal13 | reverse complement strand
TCGGTGGGTGCGTAGCCTGCTGCGCACCGAACTTCCTTCATCCACGCATGGCGTGGATCTACCGCATCACAGCCCGTTGCGGCATCGGTCATCGCCCGGCCTGCCGCCATCGTCGGCCTACGTGCACGCATCCCCCAGCTGCACGGCGTTCAGCGCGCCTTGATCCAGCGCCCGCCATACGGCCGCAAGCCCTCCGGGGAATTTCAAGCAATCGATTGAAACGCTGCAAACTTCGCCGAACTGGACAGCATCCGCCGGTTCCGCCAGACTGCCGCCCTTTCCCGTCTTCCGGATCCCATGGCGAAGCTGCTGGTCCTGCACGGCCCCAACCTCAACCTGCTCGGCACCCGCGAGCCGGAGGTCTACGGCCACACCACGCTGGCCGACATCGACCAGGCGCTGGCCGCCCAGGCCTCGGCTGCCGGGCACGCGGTGGAGAGCCTGCAGTCCAATGCCGAGCACGTGCTGGTGGACCGCGTGCAGGCCGCACGCGACGACGGAACCGCTTTCATCCTGATCAACCCCGCCGCCTTCACCCACACCTCGGTCGCCCTGCGCGATGCGCTGGCGGCGGTGGCGGTGCCGTTCATCGAGATCCACCTGTCCAACCCGCATACCCGCGAACCGTTCCGCCAGCACAGCTACTTCAGTGACAAGGCCGTGGGCGTGGTCTGCGGTTTCGGCGCCGACAGCTACCGCTACGCGATGGACGCGGCGCTGCTGCGCGTGCAGGCGGCCCGCGCGTGAAGATGCTCCCAAGAGTGCTTGCCTGCATCGTGCTGTGGGCCGGCGTGTGCGGCGCCAGCATCGCCGCCGAGCGCGCGGCCGCTGGCATTGACTGCGCGCAGGCGACCGGCGGCTACGAGCGCGACATGTGCGATTCCGATCGCCTGGATGACGCCGACAGCGCATTGAACGCCGTTTACGTCCAGGCGCGCGGCGAACTGAAGGCGCAGGCCGCCGATGGCAGCTGCAGCCGCTGCGCAGCGGCCGAACAGCAGCTGGTGAAGGCCCAGCGCATCTGGATAACCCTGCGCGATGCAGACTGCGAGGCAGTCTACGCCTTCAATGCAGACGGCACCTCGCGCAACCCTGCGAAGATGCAGTGCCTGATCACCCAGACGCGCGACCGTACGCGGCAGCTGCGCGAGTTCTACGAACTGCTTTGACCCGAGCGCGATGCGCTTCCCACCACACTGACATCAAGAGCAAAGAGGCCACCATGGATCTCCGCAAAATCAAGAAGCTGATCGACCTGCTGGAAGAGTCGAACCTGGCTGAAATCGAAATCAAGGAAGGCGAAGAGTCGGTGCGCCTGTCGCGCGCCCCGGTGGCCGGCTATGCCGCCCCGGTCGCCGCCCCGGTGTACGCCGCTCCGGCCGCTCCGGCGCCGCAGGCGATGCCGATGCAGTCGCCGACCGAAGCCTCCACCGGTGGCACCGCCAAGCCGGGCCCGGCGCTGCCGGAAGGCCACGTGCTGCGCTCGCCGATGGTCGGCACCTTCTACGCGTCGTCCGCCCCGGACAAGCCTGCGTTCGTCAGCGTTGGCCAGCAGGTCAAGGAAGGCGAGACCCTGGCCATCATCGAAGCGATGAAGATGTTCAACCCGATCGAAGCCGACAAGTCCGGCACCATCGTCGCCATCCTCGGCGAGAACGGCCAGCCGGTCGAATTCGACCAGCCGCTGTTCGTGATCGGCTGAGGGGCACGCCATGCTCGACAAAGTCGTCATCGCCAACCGAGGGGAAATCGCGCTGCGCATCCTGCGCGCGTGCCACACCCTCGGCATCCGCACGGTGGCCGTGCATTCCACGGTCGACCGCAACCTCAAGCACGTGGCCATGGCCGACGAGTCGGTCTGCATCGGTCCGGCGCCGTCGCCGCAGAGCTACCTCAACATCCCGGCACTGATCGCCGCGGCGGAAGTCACCGACGCCCAGGCCATCCACCCGGGCTACGGCTTCCTGTCGGAGAACGCCGACTTCGCCGAGCGCGTGGAAGAGTCCGGTTTCATCTTCATCGGCCCCAAGGCCGACACCATCCGCATGATGGGTGACAAGGTCGAAGCCATCCGCGCGATGAAGTCCGCCGGCGTGCCGTGCGTGCCCGGCTCGGGCGGCCCGCTGGGCGAAGACATCGTCGCCAACACCAAGATCGCCCGTGAGATCGGCTACCCGGTCATCATCAAGGCGGCCGGTGGTGGCGGTGGCCGCGGCATGCGCGTGGTGCACGCCGAAGCCTCGCTGAAGACCTCGATCGAAACCACCAAGAGCGAGGCCAAGGCCGCGTTCGGCAATGGCGAGGTCTACATGGAGAAGTTCCTGGAGAACCCGCGCCACGTGGAAATCCAGGTACTGGCCGACGGCCAGGGCAACGCCATCCACCTGGGCGAGCGTGACTGCTCGATGCAGCGCCGCCACCAGAAGGTGGTGGAAGAAGCGCCGGCACCGGGCATCACTGCCGAGCAGCGCGAGCAGATCGGCAAGGTCTGCACCGAAGCCTGCGTACGCATCGGCTACCGTGGTGCCGGCACGTTCGAGTTCCTGTACGAGGACGGCCGCTTCTACTTCATCGAAATGAACACCCGCATCCAGGTGGAACATCCGGTTACCGAAATGGTCACCGGCATCGACCTGGTGGCTGAGCAGCTGAAGATCGCCGCCGGCCAGAAGCTGTCGATCAAGCAGAGCGACGTAGTGCTGACCGGCCATGCCATCGAGTGCCGCATCAACGCCGAAGATGCTGAAACCTTCGTGCCGAGTCCGGGCACCATCACCGGCTTCCATCCGCCGGGCGGCCCCGGCGTGCGCGTGGACACCCACATCTACAGTGGCTACCGCGTGCCGTCGAACTACGACTCGATGATCGGCAAGCTGATCGTGCACGGCCCGGACCGCGAAACCGCCATTGCCCGCATGCGCGTGGCACTGAGCGAAATGGTGGTCGATGGCATCAAGACCAACGTCGCCCTGCAGCAGCGGATCATGCGCGACAAGGGCTTCCAGGCCGGTGGCCAGAACATCCACTACCTGGAAAAGCGCCTGGCCGAACGCAAGAACAAGCCGATCGCGCTGACCTGATCGGCGCCACGTGCTGGACATGAAAAGGGCGGGGATATCCCCGCCCTTTTCTGTTGCTGCAGCGCCGAGCCCATGCTCGGCTTGCCGGAAAGCTCAGCCGAGCGTGGGCTCGGCGCTACAGCAGGCGCATCAGCGCTTGTCGGCAGCTTCGGCCGGAATCTGCGAGTTCGCCAGCGGACGCACGCCATTGGGCGACGTCGGGTCGACGATCACCATGGTCTCGGTCGAACCATCCGGCCACACCACCTGGAAGGTGCTGCCCGCCGGCAGCGACGCGAACGGCATGCCGCTCTGCGCGCGATAGACCGCGGCCACCTGGCTGGCACCGGCACGGCGCACGTCTTCCTGCGCCTTCACCGTGGTCAGTTCCACCTTCGACAGATGCCGGTAGCGATCTTCATAGGTATCGATCATCAACAGGCCAACCGCGCCGGCCGAGTAGGCCACGAACAGGGCCACCCAGAACCAGAACTTGGCCCCGTGCAGGAATCGGCGGTAGTTCATTGCTCGTTCCTCTTTCCAACCAATCGCTTGATCCATTCCTTCATCTTCCCAGCGCCCTGCCGCGATACCGCAGCGTCATACACGAAATCCCGGAAATCCTGCGTACCATCCTGCGAACAGATCCCTCCGTTCGCACAAAAACTGTTGACCAGCACACTGTCTGCCCCACACGGTAGACCGAGTTCGCAGGCCGCAAGCCGCCATGCGAGTTCACTGAGCTGCTCGCCCGCCACCAGGCCGTTGAGCGCGCGGTCACCCGAGGCGCGCACGCCCATGCCCGGTGCGATCGCCATGAAGGCCTCCGGGTCGCGCGAGGTGCGCACCCGTTCAACCAGGTCACGGCGGTACTCGGGGCTGTCCTGCAGCGGTTCGCCCTCGGCGAACAACGCAGCCTCAGCAGCCAGATTGCCCTGTGCGGCCGCCTTGCGACGTTCGGACAGCACCAAGGCCGTGCCCAGCTTGTCGCCCGGCACGAAACCACCACAACGCTGCGCGACGCGTTCGCGCGCCTGCACCATCGCCGGTGCGGCGGTCAGGCCCAGCCCGGCCAGCACGTTGTTGTCCAAGCGGTAGCCACCCGGATCGACCGCGTACTGCGCGCAGTAGTCATAGACACGGCTGAGCATCCAGCGCGCCTCGTGGTTGCCTTCGTCCGCCTGGGCACGCAACCGCTGAGCATAGGCATACAGGTCGGTGGCGTCTTCGATATCGGCGCGGAGATCCAGGGGCAGCCCGGACGGCAATGCGTTGCCACGCTCGAAGGGTGCCAGGCGGCGCGCGAGCGCCTCCGGCATCACCGGCAGCGGCGCCGCACTGTCAGCGGCCGCGACCGCACCTGCCAGATCCGCCGACGCTACCGAAGACGTCGCAGCATGGCCGCTGGCCCGATAACCGGCCACGCCCAGCACGGCCACAGCCGGCAGTACGAGCAACCAGGTTTTCAGGGTCGGAGCGAAGGCCATCGGCGGCGGTAGGCGATGCGGCGCATAGGAAAGCACGAAGTTTAGCAAGGCCCGACGGGCCTGTCTGAACGGGCTTCGTTCATCTCGGAGCGGCATCTCAGGCAATACGGAGACGCCCCGATGGTCTAGCATGGCCCCCTTTCCCGCGATTGCCCCCACCACCATGCCGTTCCTGGAACTGACCCTGCGCTGCACCGAAGCCACCCAGCCCCGCTATGAAAATGCGCTGGAGGACGTTGGTGCACTGGCCGTGACCCTGCTCGATGCCGAGGCCGATACCAGCAACGAACAGGCCATTCTCGAACCGGGCGTGGGCGAGACCCCGCTGTGGGACACGCTGGTGCTGAGCGCGCTGTTCCCCGCCGACAGCAACGCGCTGTTGCTGCTGGCCGCACTGGAATCCTTCGATCCGGAGCTGGACTGGAGCAGCGGCAGCTTCCGCGCGGTCGAGGATGAAGACTGGGAACGTGCCTGGCTCGACCAGTTCCAGCCGATGGACTTCGGCAGTCGCACCTGGATCGTGCCGTGGAACCATGAACTGCCGGAGGCCGCACTGGCCGCCGATGCCGCCGTGGTGCGGTTGGACCCGGGCCTGGCGTTCGGTTCGGGCACCCACCCGACCACCGCACTGTGCCTGCGCTGGCTGGACCAGTTGGCGGTCGATGGCCTGCTGCAGGGCCAGCGCGTGCTCGACTTCGGTTGCGGCTCGGGCATCCTCGCACTGGCCGCGCTGAAGCTGGGCGCCGCCGAAGCCATCGGCGTGGACAACGATCCGCAGGCCCTGGTCGCCACCGCCGACAATGCCGAGCGCAACGGCGAGCAGGCCCGCATGCATGTGTACCTGCCGCAGGACGAACCGGTCGCGACCTATCCGATCGTGGTCGCCAACATCCTCGCCTCGGCGCTGGATGCGCTGGCCGAACTGCTGGCTGCGCGCGTTGCTGCCGGTGGCCGCATCGCCCTGTCCGGCATCCTGCATGGCCAGGAAGGCGAACTGCTGCAGCGCTATGCAGCATGGTTCGACGATCTGCAGGCCACCCAGGATGGCGACTGGATGCGCATCACCGGCGTGCGCCGCGCCTGATCGTGGTTGAATGACCGCTGGATCCGAGCCCGCGCCCTGAGCATGTCCGAGCCGAACCCACCGCGCCGTCCCCTGGCCACCTTCCTGCGCACGACGCCGGAGGGTGAGCCTGCGCCTGCGACCGATGCGCGTGCGACCGATGCGCGCATGCAGGACGAAGCCGGGCACCCAACGCCTGTGGAGCAGATGCAGGCCGAGCCCATCGACCTGGTACGCCCACCGGCGACAGAGATGCGACACGACGATGACGTTGTCATCGTTGATGAAGCAGCGGCCATCGAACCGGCGCCGGTCGCGGTGCAGGCAACGGCGGTCGCCAATGATGCCCCCAGCTTCCTCGGCAGCGCGCGCACGCGCACGCTGCCAACACCCCGCTGGCACTGGCTGCTGGTCGCCGGGCTGGCATTGCTGCTGGTACTGCAGAGCGTGCTGGCCGACCGCGCGCGGCTGGCCGCCGACGCCGGCAACCGCGCATGGCTGGGCACGCTGTGCGGCGTGCTGCGCTGCAGCCTGCCTGCCTGGCACGAACCCGCTGCGTTCACCATGACCAGCCGCGAGATCCGCCCCCTGCCGGGCCAGGCCGGTGTGCTGCAGGTGCAGGCCAGCATCCGCAACGATGCGCGCTGGGCACAGGCGTGGCCGGACCTGCGGTTGTCATTGTCCGATGCCGATGGCCGGGTGATCGGCAGCGGCGTGTTCACGCCCGCGCAGTACCTGGGCGAGAACCCCGGTGCAGCCCTGCTGGAACCGGGCCAGAGCGCGCGCGTCGCCTTCCGGTTGCAGGAGCCCGCTGCGTCCACCGTCGCATTCACCTTCGACTTCCTCTGACCGGGGAGAGGCGACCAGCCGTGGCAGGCCGGGCACGCTCGCGCTAGACTGGCCGCCACCACCTCGTCCGGCCGCGCGCTCCGCGCGCACGGGCCAACCGAATCGGGAACCCCCTTGAACGCTGTCCTTTCTCGTCCTGACAACAGTCGTGGCGCTCCCCGGCCACCGCTGCGTGAACACGTCGCCCAGTCCGTGCGCCGCTACCTGCGTGACCTTGATGGCTGCGATGCGGACGATGTCTACGAGATCGTGCTGCGCGAGATGGAGATTCCGCTGTTCGTGGAAGTGCTCAACCACTGCGAAGGCAACCAGAGCCGCGCCGCCGCGATGCTGGGCATCCACCGTGCCACCCTGCGCAAGAAGCTGAAGGAATACGGCATCAGCGCGTAAGCGCGCACGAGGGTAGTGCCGGCCGCTGGCCGGCAACCCCATGAACGATGGCAGGATGTTGCAGTTGCCGACCAGCGGCCGGCACTACCGGTAGATCAACGCCATGCGTGGATGAAGGCCCGGCAGAGTAAACCGCCCCCGCCCGCCAGTAGATCCACGCCATGCGTGGATGGAAGCCGGCAGAATCAACCGCCGCCGCCCGCCTTCCAGTAGTACCGCACCACATGGAAGAACACCGGCGCGGCGAAGCACACCGAGTCCAGCCGGTCGAGCATGCCGCCATGGCCCTCGATCATGTGGCCCCAGTCCTTGATGCCACGATCGCGCTTGATCGCCGACATCACCAGGCCGCCCCAGAACCCCATCAGGTTGATCAGCAGCGACAGACCGAACGCCTGCAGCGGCGTGAACGGGGTGATCCACCATAGTGCCGCACCCAGCGCACTGGCACTCAGCACACCGCCCACGAAGCCCTCCACCGTCTTCGACGGCGACAGCTTCGGCGCAATCAGATGCCTGCCCAGCAACTTGCCCCAGATGTACTGCAGCACGTCCGAAGACTGCACCACGATCACCAGGAAGGCGAACAGCAGCACGTTGCGCGACGGGTCATGGCCGGGCACGTGCAGGTTCAGCAGCAGCGGCACGTGCGAGATGCAGAACACGCAGATCATCAACCCCCACTGCACCTTCGCGGTCCGCTCCAGGTAGTGCGTGGTGTCACCGCCAATGGTCGACAGGATCGGCAGGAACAGGAACGCATAGACCGGAATCAACAGCGTGTACATGCCGTACCAGTCGATCCAGACCAGGTAGTACTGCCACGGCAGCACGATGTAGAACGCGGCCAGCAGGGCGTAGTAGTCGCCCGAGCGGGTCGGCGCCAGGGTGATGAACTCGCGCAGTGCGAACAGCGAGATGATCGCGAACAGCACGATCACCCCGGCACGACCGAAGAACAGCGCCAGCCCGACCACGATCGCCATCACCCACCACGCGCGGATGCGCGAGACCAGGTTGGCGATCACCGCGCTGGGCTGCCCACGCTGGCGCCAGCGCAATGTCTCGGCCACCAGCGTGGCCAGCACCAGCACCGCACCCACGCCAGCAAACAGCAGGCCGGTCTGCTGGCCGACACTCTGCGTGGCCAGGTCGCCGGACACATCGATCAGGAAGCTCATGCCCTGCCCCCGTTCGGCGCCAGGTCCAGCAGCGCCTGCCGGCTGCGGGCCAGGAAGGCGGCCTTGTCCTCGTCGGCCTGCAGCCGCAGCGGCGTACCGAAGGTGGCCGTGCACAGCAGCGGCAGCGGCAGGAAGCGGCCCTTGGGCATCACCCGCTTCAGGTTGTCGATCCACACCGGTACGAATTCCAGCTCCGGGCGTTGCCGTGCCAGGTGATAGATGCCGCTCTTGAACGGCAGCAGCGGCTCTTCGCCCACGTTGCGGGTACCTTCCGGAAACAGAATCAGCGAGCAGTCTTCGTCCACCGCGTCACGCAGGGCCTGCAGTGGATCCTGCTGGCGCTGGCCGGCCTCGCGCTCGACCAGCACGCCGTTGAACACCGCATCGATCAGGTAGCGACGCAGGCCATCGCGCTGCCAGTATTCGGCCGCGGCCACCGGGCGCACCTGGCGCCGCAGTGCCGGTGGCATCGACGACCAGATCAGCACGAAGTCACCATGGCTGGCGTGGTTGCCGTAATACACGCGCCGTTCGCTGGACGGCGCACAGCCGATCCACAGCGCGCGGGCGCCGGTCACTACATGGATCGCGCCACTGCAGGCGCGCGCAATCAATTCAGCGAACATCGGTCCCTCCCGTTCACGTCTGCGGCCACAACACGGCCAGCACCAGCAGTGCGAACTGCACTGCGGTCAGCAGGTACTGGCGCAGCAGCAGGCGACGCATGCCGGCCCAGCGCGCATCCCAGCCGCGCAGTGGCGCATCGGGCTGCATGCGGCGCAGGCCACTGGCGTGCAGCAGCTGGTCGGTGCGGCGCGCGGCGGCTTCGCCGTCCAGGCTCTCATCGCGCAGCAGCTGCAACAGGCTGGCATCCAGCGCCACCCGCCACGCGTGGTAGATCTGTGCGATGCCCGCGGCAACACTGAGCAGCAACAGGCCGGCGGCAATCATCGCCAGGCCAGGTTCAGTGCCGAGCAGCAGCAGCGCCACCAGCAGCAGGCCCAGCGACAGGCCCGCCGGCCAACGGCCCTGCCGCAGCAGCAGCTGCATGGTTGCCAGATCGGGAACCGTACTCACGTGCGTACTCCCGCTGCAGCAGTGATGGCATGCAGATGCGCCGCGCCCAGCACGATGCCCGGACGTGCCGTGCGCACGATCGCCACCGCGGCATCGGTATCGGTGGCACGACCACTGCGCAGCAGCCAGGCCGCCACACTGGCAGCACTGCGCGAATAGCCCAGTGCGCAGCACACCAGCAACGGTCCATGCGCACGCAGCCGCTCGATGACCTCGGCCGCCTCGCGCAACTGGTGCGGCGTGGGCACCACCAGGTCCAGCATCGGCACGCTGGCATACGCCGCGCCCGGTGCACGACAGGACAGTTCGGCACAGGCATCGACCACGCCGACCAAGGGTGCCGGCAATGCAGCGCAGGGAACACGCCCCAGCCATACACCGTCCATCACCGGCACCGGCTGCGGCGCGCGGCGCGTCCACAGCCGCGAATTGATCCAGGCCGCACCCAGGTACGGCGCCAGCAACCAGCGTGCCGCCATGGTCAGGCGACCATCGGCACGCTTCTGGAACACCGCCGTACCGAGCCCCGCATACGCCAACGCCACCAGCAGCAGCGATACCACCGGCCACAGCAGCCACAACGCCGCGCCACGCAGGAGCACCACCGGCACCAGCAATGCAGCGGCCCCCAGCAGGTACAGCGCTGCCAATCGCCAGCGTCTGGCATCACGCGCAGTGCGCCAGGCGCGCAAGGGTGGCGTGCCCTGCTCCGGCCATAGCCAGACGCACAGCCAACCGGCCAGCAGGCCGGTCGGGATATCGATGAAATGATGCTGGAATGTGGTCAGCACCGAGACGCCGATCAGCAGCGCCCACACATGCAGTACCCAACGCCACACCCCATGCAGGTACTGCGCGAATTTCACCCACAGCACGATCAGCAACACGATGTGCAGTGATGGCGCCTGGTTGAACGGCTTGTCGAAGCCCAGCAGCACATCGAACAACCAACCGAACACACCGCCGATCTCCGGCCGCTCGAAACTGAAGCGCAGTGGCCACAGCAGGAAGCAGGTCACCGCGATCAACTGTGCACTGAACAACCGCAACGCATGCCGGTCCAGCTCCAACCGTTGCCGGCACAGGAAGAAGGAAACCGCATAGAACAGATCGATCGACCAGTACGGCACGATCGTCCACGGTACGAACGGAATCTGCGTTTCCCATCCGAACGCCATCACCGGCAGTTCGGCATGGCGGCCAGCCATCCAGTTGGCGAAGCCATAGCTGGCGAAGAAGAATGGGCCCAGCAGGGCCAGCCACAACAGGGCGCGCCGCCAGGGGCGCCCCTCTGCGGCCAGCGGGGATGCGGCGAGCGTCGCCATCACGCGGTCCGGCGCGCCAGCGACACCGTGAAGATGCCGAAGTCGTCGATACGCTGCGCCACCTTCTCGAACCCGGCCAGGCACACCAGCTCGTCCATTTCCTGCTGGGTACGGCGGCGCATCACCCACGCGGCGCCGCCACGGTGGCTGGTCAGTGCGCGTGCGATGAACTCCAGCTGCGGGTGCCACGGCTGGCCGGTATAGGCCAGGTAGCCGCCCGCCGGCACCGTCGCAGCAATGCCCTGCAGCGAGCGCAGCACCGCATCGTTGTCGGGGAACAGTTCGTACAGGCCCGATACCACCGCCAGCGTCGGTGCTGGATCGACCTTGGCCAGCTGTGCCGGGTCGAACGCATCACCCTGCTCGAAGCGCGCGATGTCGGCCGCCCCCAGGCGCTCGATCAAGGCCTGACCCTGGGTGACGTTCAGATCACTGAAGTCGCGCAGCACGATGCGCTCGGCGCGCTGTTCGCCCTGGCCCAGCGCTTCCAGCACGTAGCGGCCATGGCCGGCGGCCACGTCCAGCACGCGCACCGGCGTGCCCTGCCCGCGCAGGCGCTGGGCAGCGTCGCGCAGCAGTTCCTGCAGGTGCTGGCCGCGAATGCGGATGCCGCGCCAGCCGATCGCATCCAGATAGTTGCGATCGACCATGCGCCCCAACGGGCCCTTGCCGCGCGCCTCATCGCGATAGATATAGTCGAGCGTGCTGCCCGAATCGAATCCGGTCTGCAGACCCAGCGCGATGCCTTCGGACAACGTTCCGCCGAAGCGCAGGCCGCCACGTACCACGCGCCAGCGCAGGTCGGCCAGGCTGTTGCGTTCCGGTGGCCAGGCCAGGATCTCCGATTCTTCGAAAGTCGGCCCATGGCGGTGCGCATCGCGCCGCGACAGTTCGCGCAGCGGCTCGGCGAAACGTGCCTGGATGAAACTGCGGATACGCGCCAGCGCCGGCGCCCGATCGCGCTCGCCCAGCGTGTCGTGGAAGAAGCCCGGCAGATGCACGCGCTCCTTGATCGGGCTGGACAGGCGCTCGTAGAAGCGGTCCTGCGGGCCACGGTGCACCACGAAATCCGAGCCGGACACCAGCAACTGCACCGGCACGCTGATCGCCTGCGCATCGGCGACGATGCGGTCGGCCGCTTCGTACAGGCCCAGCAACACGCGCACCGAGATCGGCCGGGTGATCAGCGGATCGGTGCGGTAGCTTTCCACCCGCGCCGGATCGTGGGTCAGCCACTGCGGCTTGACGTAGCTGTTGACGAAGAAATTGCCGCGCAGCTTCTGCATCAAGGCCAGGCCCGGGCGTGCGAACGGCACGTACAGCTTCACCTTGAACGCCGGCGAAGCCATCACCAGCGCGCGCAGGCGCGGCGCGTAGTCGTGCACCCAGGTGGCGGCGACCACCGCCCCCACGCTCTGTGCGATCACCACGATGTCTTCCACCGCGATGCCATGCTCGGCGCCGATGTGGGCGATGAAGCTGTCCAGATCACGCACCAGCGCCGGGAAGCCCGGGGCATCGCCTCGTGCGCCGGGCGAACGCCCATTACCGCGTGCATCCCAGGCGAAGAAGGCGGTGTCGGGCAGGTCCAGCTCATCGACCAGGTGGGTGACCCGGCCAGAATGTTCATGGCCGCGATGCAGCAGCACGACAGCCTTGGTGGCTGGGGTCGCGGTGGTGCTCGCCCAGTACCGGTAGAACAGCGGTACCTGGTCGAAGCTGTGGAATTCCCGTTCCTGCGCCTGACGCATGCAATCTCCTGATTGTCTTTTTTGTATCTGCTTGATTAATTCGGCGAAACCGCCGCTTCCCGCAGTCCGCGACGGACGCGATTGATCATCGTCAGCACGCACAGCACCGCCATGGCCGCGGCCACGCCAGTGACAGTCATCGCAGCCCCCCAGCCGAACGCCAGCAGCAGGCCCAGCACGCCGATGACGAACGCGCGGTCGCTCTTGCCCATCGGGCCGTCATAGCGGCGGCTGGCACCGACCATCAGCCCCAGCACCCCGGTGTACTCGCTCAGGGCCGCCGTCCAGGCCAGCAGCCACAGCGCTTCCGGGCGCACGCCCGGCACGCTGAGCAGGCTCAGGTACAGCGCCGCGTCGGCATCACATCGCACAGCTCGTTCAGATAGGCTCCCAGCCTCGACTGCTGGCCGAACTCGCGGGCCAGCATGCCGTCCACCGCGTTGAGTGCCATGCGCAGCAGCATCCACAGCGGCAGCAGCAGGTACAGCAGGGGCTGGGACGGCGCGCAGCACCACACGGCGGCGGCCACCAGCAGCGAGACCACGGCGGCGGCCACGGTCACCGTATTGGCGGTGATCCCCATGCGGTACAGACCGCGTACGGCTGGACGCAACAGGTCCTGGAAACGTCCTTTCAATGCATAGATCGACATGATCCGTACCCGCTGATCCTTGGCAGTGCGGGCACAGCCTACCCCATCGTCGGCAGATTCCGACAACCCGGCTCCGGTCCACAGCCCAGCCCCCGGACCGGTCCGGATCTATGTGCCCGACCCGGCCTTACGTCGATTGCCATGGCAAATTGCCCCTTCCAG
>NZ_JASJSQ010000120.1:0-13045 GCF_030236855.1 Stenotrophomonas maltophilia group sp. Smal13 | reverse complement strand
AGCCTGAAGCGGGGGTAGCCGGTGGGTGGGTGGGGCCAGATCCCCCGCAGGGGAGCCTGACCCCGCCTTCGGGTCACGGAGTTGCCGGCCAGCGGCCGGCACTACCGGAGGAGCCGGCCCGCCCCATGGCGGGCCGGGTAGTGCCTTACTTCTTGACCGGATTGCCTTCGGCATCGATCACCATCACCTCGCCCAGGTTCAGCGCGCGCACGGCCGCTTCGGTCTGCTTGAGGTCACCCACCACCACCCAGGTCAGCGCCTGCGGCTTGATCTCGGCGGCGGCCTGCTGCACCTGTGCCGGGGTCATCGCCTCGATCTCGGCCTTGCGGCGCAGCACGTAGTCATCCGGGCGCTTGAACTGCACGATCGAACCGATGGTCGACGCCACCGCGCTGGCGGTCTCGTAGGCACCGGGCAGGCTCAGGGTCTGGATGTTGCGGATGCGGTTGACCTCGGCGGCGGTGGCCGGCTTGCTGCCGTCGGCGAACGCGGCGATTTCCTTGCGCATTTCCGCCATCGCCGGGCCGGTCTTGTCGATCTGCACCGGCGCGCTGGCCATCCACGGGCGCTGGCCCACCGAATTGATCGCGCTGCTGCGCGCACCGTACGACCAGTGCTTGTCCTCACGCAGGTTCATGTTCAGGCGCGAGGTGAAGTCGCCACCGATCACGCCGTTGGCAATATCGAAGCGGGTCGAGCTGGTGGCGCTGGACGGCGCGACCACCTGGCCGGCGAACAGGTTGGCCTGCACCGCGCCCGGCTGGTCGATCAGGAACACACGCGGGCCCTTCGGCAATGCGACGTCGGTCGCCGCCTTCACCTGCGGAGCATCGCCGGCAGCCTTCCAGTCGCCCAGCTGCTTGTCCAGCAGCGGCACGATTTCCGCCAGCGTGGTATCACCGACCACGATCAGGGTGCCGTTCTGCGGGCGCAGCCAGTCGTGGTGGAAATCAACCAGATCTTCGCGGGTCAGGCCGCTGATCGCCGCCTCATCGCCACTGCCGGTGAACGGAATGGCATACGGGTGGCCCTTGCCATACAGCAGTGGCGGCAGCACGCGCATCGCCACCGCACCCGGGTTGACCTTCTCCTGCTGGATGCCGGCGATCCAGGTCGCCTTGACCCGGTCGATCTCACCCTGCTCGAAGCGCGGCTCGCGCAGCAGGTCGCGGTACAGCGCCAGCGACGGTGCCAGGTTTTCCTTCAGTGCCGACAGGTCCACGCTCATCGAGTCCAGGCCGGCCGAGGCATCCAGGCTGGCGCCCAGCGCATCGGCAGCATCGGCGAAGGCCAGCGAGCCGAGCTTGCCGGCGCCTTCGGTCATCAGGCTCATGGTGAAGTTGGCGGTGCCTGGCTTGCGGCCCTGGTCGGCGCTGAAGCCGCCCGGGAACTGGTAGCTGAACTGCACCACCGGAATCTCGTGGCGTTCGGCCAGGATCACCTGGGTGCCGTTCTTCAGCGTGGCGCGCTGCAGCGCCGGGAACTTCAGCTGCGGGAACTCGCGGGTCTGCGGCACGCCGGCCTTGCGGTCGACCTGCTCCGGCAGGGTGCTGTACTTGGGGTCCACCGCAGGAACGTTGAACGGCTTCGGCGCCTGGCTCGGGTCTTCCTTCAGCGCCACACGCTCACCCGGTGCGATCACCAGGGTGTGGCTGCCCTTGTCCAGCCACTGCGCGCCCAGCCGGCTCAGATCAGCAGCACTGGCCTTCTCGATGTTGGCCAGCGAGGTGCGGAAGCAGCCCGGGTCGCCGGTGAACACCGCGCACTCGGCCAGTGCGTCGGCCTTGCCACCGAAGCCGCCAATGCGCTCGATGCCGCGGATGAAGCCGGCGCGGGCACCGGTCTTGGCGCGCTCCAGCTCGGCCGCGGTCGGGCCCTGCTTGATCAGGCGGTCCAGTTCCTCGTCGATGATCTTCTCGACCTTGGCCGGATCCTGGCCCTGCTTGACCGTCGCCATGATCACGAAGTTCGAACCCAGCTGCGAGGTCGAAAGGCCCGAGGCGATGCTGTCCACCAGTTTGTCCTGGTGCTGCAGGCGCTGGCTCAGGCGCGAGGACTTGGCACCGCCCAGGACCTGCGCGAACAGCTGCAGCTGATCGACATCGGTGGTGCCGACCTGCGGCACGTTCCAGGCGCGGTAGATGCGCGCCTGCGGCACCTTGTCGGTCATCGTCTCGCGCGTGTCGGCGTTGCGCTTGGCCACGTTCACTGCCGGCTGCGCCATGGTCGGGCCGGCCGGGATGCTGCCGAAGTACTTGCCGACCTTTTCCTTGGCAGTGGCCAGGTCGATGTCGCCGGCCAGCACCAGCACCGCGTTGTTCGGGCCGTACCAGGTGCGGAACCAGGTCTTCACGTCATCCAGCGACGCCGCGTTCAGATCGTTCATCGAACCGATCACGCCGTGGTGATACGGGTGGCCTACCGGGTACAGCGCCTTGTTGAGCTGGTCCCAGGCCTGACCGTAGGGCTGGTTCTCGCCCTGGCGCTTCTCGTTCTGCACCACGCCACGCTGCTCGTCCAGCGCCGCCTGGTCGATCGCACCGACCAGATGGCCCATGCGGTCCGACTCCATCCACAGCGCCATGTCCAGCGCGGTGGTGGGCACGTTCTCGAAGTAGTTGGTGCGGTCGGTATTGGTGGTGCCGTTCTGGTTGGTGGCACCGACCTGCTTGAACGGTTCGAAGAATTCGCCGTCGTGGTTTTCGCTGCCCTGGAACATCAGGTGTTCGAACAGGTGCGCGAAGCCGGTACGGCCGGCCGGTTCGTCCTTGCTGCCCACGTGGTACCAGACGTTGACGGCGACGATCGGCGCCTTGCGATCGGTATGCACGATCACGCGCAGGCCGTTGGGCAGGGTGAACTGCTCATACGGGATATCGACCTTGGCCGGTGCTGCCGGCTTGGCCGCCAGCGCATGGGAAGGCACAAGCGTGCCCAGGGCGGTGCTGAGGGCGACGGCCAGCAGTGCAGCGCGCGGGCGAAGGGCGAGAGACATATCCGGATCCTTGGTCACATAGGTGAACCCCGATCCTAGCCTGCGCACGCAGCGGCAGGAATCGGCCAGCAGTCACTGGGGGTGTTTGCCCCTGTGCCCCATCCGCAGCGCCGATCTGCGCTGCCTGACCGGTCACAAGCGCCCGCCAGGACCGTCCGGACAGTGTCCGCAGCACATCGAATGGACAGGTGTCCGCCTACCGGACACTTCTCGACCAAACAAAAACTCTTGCAAATCAACAACTAAAAGTTGGCACGGGGATTGCTTGGTACTTCCTGCGCCAGGAAGGGCTTCAGATGAAAGCTGACTGAAGACTGAACACATGCAGGAAACCGAAAATTTTCCTTGCAAGCCCAGAATAGGTGTACTACCTTACTACCACACCACTGATCACCGACACTAAACAGGCCCCGTCATGAACGCCAAGACCATTGCCATCGCCATCGCCCTGATCGCCGGCACCGCGGTTGTTTCGTCGGTGCAGGCCTCCGAATCCATCCAGACCCTGGCCACCGTGCAGGTCCGCCCGGCCGCCGACCAGCTGGCCCAGCAGGCCTGGGAACAGGCCAGCGGCATCCCGACCCTGGCCACCGTGGAAGTGCGCCCGAGCGCAGACCAGCTGGCCGAGCGCAATGGCTACGTTGCCGCCCCGGTTGCTGCCGCGATGCCGATCACCACCCTGGCCTCGGTGGAAGTGCGCCCGAGCCTGGAACAGCGCGTCGCCCTGGCCGCCGAAATGGAAGCCCAGCGCTACGCCGCCACCCTGGCTGCCGCCGCCACCAACGTCGCCAACTCGGTCATCGTCAACCTGCCGGCCCTGCAGGTGCGCCCGAGCGCCGCCGACCTGCAGGCCCTGGCCACCGAAACCGCCCAGGTCCTGCTGCGCCCGTAAGCGGTGCCGCCCTGCCCAGCGCAGGGCGTGCGCCGTAAAGGCGGCGGTCGTCGCAGGTACACTGCGCCGATGAATGCCGCGCCCCAGTTCCATGTGATCCTGTTCCAACCGGAAATCCCGCCCAACACGGGCAATGTGATCCGGCTCTGCGCCAACACCGGCGCGCAGCTGCACCTGGTCGAGCCGCTCGGCTTCGCACTGGAAGACAAGCAGCTCAAGCGCGCCGGCCTGGACTACCACGAATACTCGCGCCTGCAGGTCCACCCCGACCTGGACACTGCGCTGGCGCGGATCGCACCAAAGCGCTTGTTCGCACTGAGTACCCGGGCCAGCGTGCGCTACGACAGCGTGGCCTTTGAAGATGGTGATGCGTTCCTGTTCGGCCCGGAAAGCCGCGGCCTGCCGCAGGACGTGCTCGATGCCTTGCCCGATGGCCGCCGCCTGCGCCTGCCGATGCGGCCGGACAACCGCAGCCTCAATCTTTCCAACACCGTTGCGGTGGTGATGTACGAAGCGTGGCGGCAGCACGGGTTTGCCGGCGGCGCGTAAACCGCCTCAGGTGAGTGTGGACCTGCTTCTGGTGGGTGCGGACCCTGGTCCGCATCGATGCCCGGTCCCGCACTGAAGGAATGTGCCAACCAAGGTTGGCACCTACCAAAGGCAGGTCCAGGCCACCGCCGAGAACCTCTGATGGCTGTGGATCGCTTCTGGTGGGTGCGGACCTTGGTCCGCACCGATGCCTGGTCGCGCGCTGAAGGAATGTGCCAACCAAGGTTGGCACCTACCAAAGCACATCCCAGGTGGCCGTGGCAGGTGCCATGTGCAGTTGATCCACGCCATGCGTGGATGGTGTTCCCCGCACCGCTCAGAACGCGTTGATGCCGGTCAGTTCGCGGCCGATCACCAGCTGGTGCACGGTCTCGGTGCCTTCATAGGTGATCACCGATTCCAGGTTCAGTGCATGCCGGATCGCCACATGCTCGGTGGTGATACCGGCCCCGCCCAGCAGATCGCGACACTCGCGGGCGATGTCGATGGCCATGCGGCAGTTGTTCCACTTGGCCAGGCTGACCTGCTGCGGCTGCAGCTGGCCAGCTTCCTTCAGGCGGCCCAGCTGCAGCGCCAGCAGCTGCGCGGTGGTGATGCGGCGGGCCATTTCGGCCAGCTTGATCTGCGCGCTCTGCGTGGCCGCCAGCGGGCGACCGAACAGCACGCGTTCCTTGGCATAGCCCAGCGCTTCATCCAGGCAGGCAATGGCAGCGCCGATCGGGCCCCAGCTGATGCCGTAGCGGGCCTGGGTCAGGCAACCCAGCGGGCCCTTCAGGCCCTTCACGTTCGGCAGGCGGTGGCTGTCGGGCACGCGCACGTCGTCGAAGAACAGCGCGCCGGTCAGCGATGCGCGCAGGCTCATCTTGTGCTTGATCTCCTGCGTGGTGAAGCCGGCCATGCCCTTTTCCAGCACGAAGCCCTGGATGCCGTCTTCGGTCTGCGCCCAGACGATGGCCAGATCGGCCACCGGGCCGCTGGTGATCCACATCTTGCTGCCGCTGATGCGCCAGTCGCTGCCGTCACGCACCGCGCGGGTCTTCATGCTGGCCGGATCGGAACCGCCGTGTGCCTCGGTCAGGCCGAAGCAGCCGATCAGCTCACCGCGCGCCATCGCCGGCAACCACTGCTGGCGTTGCTCCTCGCTGCCGTAGGCATAGATCGGGTACATGCACAGCGAGCTCTGCACCGAGACGAAGCTGCGCAGGCCCGAATCGCCGCGCTCCAGCTCCTGGCAGATCAGGCCATAGCTGACCGCACCCAGGTCGCCGCCGCCGTACTCGGCTGGCAGGGTGGCACCGAGCAGGCCCAGCGCGGCGATCTCCGGCACCAGCTCTGAAGGGAAGCGGGCCTGGTCGAAGGCATCGCCGATGATCGGCAGCACGCGCTCGTTGGTGAAGCGGGCGACGCTCTCCTGCACCGCGCGCTCTTCCTCGTTGAGCAGGGAACGGACATCGAACAGATCGTACGGATGCAAAGCCATGGCACTCACGCGCAGTCAGGACCCGGCCATTGTCGGTCATCCGCAAGCATCGCGTCTGGTAGGTGTGGACCTTGGTCCACACGGAAGCGGGTCCGGGCGGTGAAACAATGTGCCAACCAAGGTTGGCACCTACCCGGCCACGTGCATTACGCTGCACCGCAGCAATCATGACGTGAACATCGTCGATCTAGCTCGATCACGCGCGGCCCGGTACCCTGACACATTCAAACAACCGTTTCGCTCGTGGCTGCACGCGCGATTCCCAGGCACCGCCGGTGGCCCCGATGCCGGCCCTACCCACGAGTCATGCAATCGATGAGCGCTGAAGCCAACGCCCTGCCCCCGCGTGAAGTAATGGAGTTCGACGTGGTGATCGTCGGCGCCGGCCCCGCCGGCCTGGCCACCGCGATCCGCCTGCGCCAGCGCGCGATCGAAGCCGGCCGCGACCTGTCGGTGTGCGTGCTGGAGAAGGGCTCCGAACCGGGCGCGCACGTCCTGTCCGGCGCCGTGATGGATCCGCGCGCACTGACCGAACTGTTCCCGGACTGGGCCGAGCGCGGCGCACCGCTGAAGCAGAAGGTCACCCGCGACGAATTCCTGTTCCTCAGCGAAACCGGCGCACGCAGCACGCCCAATGCGCTGCTGCCGGAGTGCTTCCACAACGAAGGCAACTACATCATCAGCCTGGGTGAAGTGACCCGCTGGCTGGCGCAGCAGGCCGAAGCGCTGGAAGTGGCGATCTTCCCCGGCTTCGCCGCAGCCGAGGTGCTGTACGGCGACAACGGTGAAGTGATCGGCGTGGCCACCGGCGACATGGGCATCGAGAAGGACGGCAGCATCGGCCCGGCCTTCGAACGGGGCATGGCGCTGCAGGCCAAGTACACGATCTTCGCCGAAGGCGCACGCGGCCACCTCGGCCGCCAGCTGATCGCGCGCTACAAGCTGGACGAAGGCAAGGACCCGCAGGCCTACGGCATCGGCATCAAGGAACTGTGGCAGATCGACCCGGCCAAGCATGAGCCGGGCCTGGTGGTGCACGCAGCCGGCTGGCCGCTGGACAGCGACACCTACGGTGGTGCGTTCCTGTACCACGCCGACGGCGGCAAGGTCGCCATCGGTTATGTGGTTGGCCTGGACTACAGGAACCCGTGGCTGAGCCCGTTCGAGGAATTCCAGCGCTTCAAGACCCATCCGTCCATCCGCAAGCACCTGGAGGGTGGCACCCGCATCGGTTACGGCGCGCGTGCGATCACCGCCGGCGGCCTGCTGTCGCTGCCGAAGACGGTGTTCCCGGGTGGCGCGCTGGTCGGCTGCGAGGCCGGCTACCTCAACGCCAGCCGCATCAAGGGCAGCCATGCCGCGATCAAGACCGGCATGCTGTGCGCCGATGCCGCGTTCGACGCGCTGGCCGCCGACCGCCAGCACGATGAACTGAGCGCCTACCCGAAGGCGTTCGAAGCCAGCTGGCTGTTCACCGAACTGCAGCAGGCCAAGAACTTCAAGCAGTGGTTCAAGAAGGGCCAGACCGTGGCCACGCTGATGACCGGCGTGGAGCAGTGGCTGCTGCCGAAGCTGGGCGTGCGCAATCCGCCGTGGACCCTGCACCGCACGCAGCCGGATCACGTCTGCCTGGAGCCGGCGGCCAAGCACACCCGCATCGCCTACCCGAAGCCGGATGGCGTGCTGACCTTCGACCGTCTCAGCTCGGTGTTCCTCAGCAGCACCAACCACGACGAGAACCAGCCCAGCCACCTGACGCTGAAGGACCCCAGCATTCCGGTGAAGGTGAACCTGGCCGAGTACGCCGGCCCGGAAGCCCGCTACTGCCCGGCGGGTGTGTACGAGTTCGTCGGTGAAGCCGATAACGCGCGCCTGCAGATCAACGCGCAGAACTGCGTGCACTGCAAGACCTGCGACATCAAGGACCCGACCCAGAACATCGTCTGGGTGACCCCGCAGGGCGGTGGCGGCCCGAACTATTCGGGCATGTGATTGCTCCGGGCTGCGACCGCGTGTCGCAGCCCACCTGCCCCGCTGCGTCGCTATCCTGCCCGCCCATGCGTGCTTTCCGCCTGCTCATCACCATTGCTTTGACCCTGACGGCCACGGCCTGCCAGCGCCCGCCTGCGGCACCGGCCACGCCGGAACAGGCGCAGCAGCAGGCCATGCAGCGCGCGTTCGAGCTGTGCGCCGGCTGCCACACCGTGCAACCTGGTGGCATCCACCGCTTCGGACCCAATCTGCACGGCGTGATCGGCCGCCGCGCTGGCAGCCTGCCGGACTATGGCTATTCCGACGGCATGCGCCGCGCCGATATCACCTGGACCGCGCAGACCCTGGATGCGTTCCTGCAGTCGCCCACCCACGTGGTACCCGGCACGCGCATGTACAACGCCTTCCCCAGCGCCGAACGCCGCGCACTGGTGATCGCCTACCTGCAGCAGCAGTCGGCTCAGTGAGCCAGGCGCTGCAGCTGTCGCTGCAGCCGTGCCACAAATTCCGCCACTGCCGCGAACAACGGCGCCACATCGGTTTCCGCCGCATCCTGCAGACGCTCCACCAGCGCATTGGCCTGCCCGGCCAGCACTGTCGCTCCCACCGCGCCCAACCCACCGGCCTGGCGATGCAGGTGCAGTGCGGCCGCCTCGCGATCTCCAGCCTGCAGCGCGTGCTTCACGGCGGCAAGATCGCCTTCGCTGGCCTGCAACAGGCTGTCGCGCAGCTGCTCGGCCACCGCACGCGAGCCGAAGCGCCGCTGCAGGCTGTCCAGATCGGGCAGCGCCCCAGCATCGTCGGCAGCGGACCCGGCCTGCGGCTCCTCGAACGACTGTCCCTGCGCCTGCGGCAACCAGCGCAGCAGTGCGGTGCGCAGCGTGGCCAGTGACAGCGGCTTGGCCAGCACTTCGTCCATGCCGGCCTCGCGGCAGCGCCGTGCATCGTCATCCAGCACGCTGGCGGTCAGCGCCAGCACGGTCAGCCGCGGCTGGCCGTTGCGGCCCTCGCGTTCGCGCAGCAGGCGGGTGAAACCGAAGCCATCGAGCACCGGCATCCGGCAGTCGGTGATCACCAGATCGAAACTCTCCGACGACAGCCGATCCAAGCCCTGCTGGCCGTCACCGACCATCACATGCGGCACCCCCAGCTGCTGCAGTCGCCAGGCCATCATCGCCTGGTTGGTCGGGTGGTCTTCGATCACCAGCACCCGCGCCTGGCGCAGCGCCGGCGGCAGCAGCGAGGCCTGTTCCTGCTCGGCGACCAGCGCTTCCACATCACCGCTGCCGGCTTCCACCAGCGACAGCCGCACCTCGGCGCGGGTCCCTTCGCCCAGCGTGCTGTGCAGCTCCAGCTCGCCGTCCATCATCTGCACCAGGCGCTGGCAGATGCTCAGGCCCAGGCCGGTACCCCCATGGTCGCGCTGGATGTAGGCACCGGCCTGAGTGAACGGCGCAAACAGGTGCTGCAGCTGTTCCGGCGCGATGCCGATGCCGGTGTCGGTGACGCTCAGGCACAGCGGCTGGCTGCCGTCTTCGGCGGTCGGCCCCAGCACGTCCAGCTGCAGCCGCACTTCGCCGCGCACGGTGAACTTGATGGCGTTGCTGAGCAGGTTGAACACGATCTGGCGCAGGCGCACGCCATCCACTTCGTGCGCGGCCGCCAGCTGCGGGTCGATCTGCACGTGCAGGTCCAGCCCACGTGCACTGGCCTGTGCCGACAACAACCGGCACACGCTTTCCAGCAATGGCCGCAGCGGCTGCGGCACCGGTTCCAGGCGCAGCGCGCCGGCCTCAAGCCGCGAGTAGTCAAGAATATCGTCGAGGATCTGCCGCAGCATCTGCGCCGAATCCTCGATCACCCCGAGGATGCGCTGCTGCTCGGCATCCAGCGGCGAATGCGCCAGCACTTCCAGCATGCCCAGCACGCCACTCATCGGCGTTCGGATTTCATGGCTCATGGTCGCCAGGAAACGCGACTTCGCCTCCGCCGCCTGTTCGGCTTCGGCCTTGGCCGCAGTCAGGGCCTCGGCCTGTGCACGCGCCTCGCTGACATCCACCCAGTATCCACTCCAGGTGACCACGCCCGCTTCCGCCGCATAGGGATGGGCCTGGCTGCGCACCCAGCGCGCGCCGGTGCCTTCAGGTCGCAGCCGGAACTCGAGAACAAGCGGTGCGAACTGGCGCGCCGCCTGCTCGACCGCATGCAGGATGTGCTCGCGGTCGTCTTCCTCGATGCGCTCCAGCAGGCACATTGCGTCCTGTTCGGCCTGCTGCCGGCTGATCCCGAACAACGCCTGCAGGTCACCGGCAATGAACGGGAAGCTGAGGGTTCCGTCTGCCGCGCGGCGAGCCTGATAGACCACGGCAGGCAGGTTGTCGGTGACTTCGGCCAGGCGCTGTTCCAGGTGACGCCGTCCGGCCACCTCGCGGCGCAGCCGCCAATGCCCGATGGCGTGCACCAGCAGCGCGGTGAGCAGCACCAGCAGCAGCGGCACGCCCCAGCGCATCGCGCTGTTCCAGTCCAGGCCGTTGCGGTACTCGACGGCCAGCCAGTCCCCGCGCAGGGCCTCGCGCTTGCGCGGCGTCATCTGCAGCAGCAGGCGGTCGAAGGTGGTGGCCAGGGCGGCATGGCGGCGCTCAACCGCCAGCACCAGCTGATCGTTGAAACCTGCCGGTGCCGCCACCTGCAGGCGCCCCGGGAAGCGGTTGCGCAGCAGATGGTCAACCAGTGCCAGGTTGCCTACGTAGGCATCGGCGTCTCCATTGATCAGGCGCTGCAGGGCCTGTTCCGCGCTGCGTGCCGCGATGATCCGCGCCTGCGGCGCCTGCTGCAGCACATAGCCACGCACACGTTCCGGATCGGACAGCAGCACCCGCTTGCCCTGCAGGTCGGACAGGCCCAGCAACGCCGGGCTGTCACGCCGGCTGACGATCACGTTCGGCACGCTGATGAAGGGCTGGCTGAACACCCAGTCCGGGCCCAGGTAGCGAGAATCGGCAGGAATGCCCATCACCGCCTGCAGCTCGCCGCGACGCGCCTTCTCGCGCACCTCGTACCAGTCATGGCTGTTTTCCACCTGCAGGTTGGCGCCAGCCTGCAGCAGGCGCCGCAGGTATTCGCTGGCCAGGCCACTGGGGTTGCCATCCTGGTCCGCGAACGACAGCGGCGCCGCGTTCGGCGCGAAGCCGATCTTCAACGGCTGCTCCAATACCCGTTTCTCGGCCTGGCTCAACGCCAGCTGTGCCGATGCCGACCACTGCGGAGGTGGCAGCCAGCGCTGCACCAGCGCATCGCGCTGGGCCTGGCTGGTCGCAGCCAGTGCCAGGTCCAATGCTTCGGCCAACGGCTGCTTGCTGTTGGGAACACCGAAGTGCAGCCGTTCGGGCGGCAGATCGCTGGGACGCAGCAGCACGACCCTCTGCAGGTCCTCGCGTGCGATCAGTTCGGTGGCCACGTAGGCATTGCCGATGTAAACGTCTGCCTTGTCGTCTCTGACCATCTCCAGCGCCGCCAACGAGCTGTTTGCGACAAGCTGTCGTGCCCGGGGAAAGCGCGCCCGCACCTGCGGGCCGGTCAGGAAGTCCTGCTCGATCACCACCCGCAGTCCATCCAGGTCGGGGATGTCGGAGGCACGCAGGTCATCCGGGCGTCCCACCAGGGCCAGCGCTGCCTCGCCATAGGCGGCGGTATAGACCATGCAGCGGGTGCGGTCGGCACTGAGACCGACATTCATCACTACATCGATCTCGCCACGACATGCCGCATCCAGCACGGATGTCCAGTCGGGATAGCGCCGTGCCTCCACCTTCACGCCCAGCTGACGGGCGAGAAGCGACAGATAATCCGGGCCCAGGCCGACCTGCTGGCCATCACGGAGGGACTCGAACGGCGGCCAGCCACTGTCATACTGGCCCACGACGATGCTCGGATGCGCGGCAAGGTACTCGCGCTGCAGCGGGCTGAGCGGCAACAGCCCAGGCACCGCCTGTGCCAGCGCCGCAGGCAGCACCAGCACGGCCAGCAGCAGGACCAGCCCGCGAACAGCCCAGCTACGCATCGGCGTTGATCTCCTAGAATCTGCCAGGAACCGCGATGGTCGCGGTCCGGCGTGCCCGGTGGCCATACTAGAGCATGAGCTTGCGCATCATCATCGCAGACGACCACCCGGTGGTCCGTATCGGTACCCGTGCCGTCATCGAATCGAGCGGGGTGGGCCGCGTGGTCGGCGAAGCCGACAGCGCGCAGGCGCTGATGGCCCTGCTCGGCAGCCAACCCTGTGACCTGCTGGTCACCGACTACTCCATGCCGGGCAGTCCCCAGGCCGACGGCTTCGCCATGATCGGCATGATCCGCCGCCGTCATCCCGACCTGCCGGTGCTGATGCTCAGTGTCTCCAACAACCTGGCGATCCTGCGCATGGTGCTCGACAGCGGCGTGCTCGGCCTGGTCGACAAGAGTTCGTCGATGGACGAACTGCCACAGGCCATCCAGGCGGTCTACCGGGGCCAGCCCTACATCAGCCGCAGCCTGCGCGAGCGGGTCGAGGCCGCTGGCAGCTGGCGCATGCGCGAGGGCGACGGCAAGCCACTGTCGCCACGCGAGGTGGAGGTGCTGCGGCTGCTGGGCACCGGCATGACCGTGAAGGAAATCTCGCTGCAGCTGCACAAGAGCGTCAGTACCATCAGCCGGCAGAAAGGTGACGCCATGCTCAAACTGGGCCTCAAGGGCGACGCCGAGCTGTTCGATTACCTGCGCGACGGCAAGATCTGAGAGCCAGATCACACAAGAAGGGCAGCTGCCACCGCCCTCTTTGACCGGCCGCCGATCTGTGCCAAGATGGTCCGGCATGAGTTCTCAATGCGAGGTCGAAGGAATCGACCGGCTCATGTCCTCGCTCCCGTCCCTGGTGGACGTGGCGCGGTTTCCTGCCGGCCGTCTGGCCCGGCAACGCTGACCATGGAGAGGCGCATGCATCACCCCCCCAAGCTACGTTGGACCCTGCCGTTGCGGCCTCTGCGCGCATTCGCGGCGTGCCTGCTCGTCTCTCTTTCCGCTGCCGCCTGCAGCGCCGCCGATCCGGCCCCCTCGTCCTCCCAGCCCGGCGCCCCTGCGCAGGCTGCCAATGCGCCCCGAC